>NZ_JAGPUP010000444.1:0-14664 GCF_018069605.1 Microvirga sp. HBU67558
AGCCCGGTAGCTCGTCAGGCTCATAACCTGAAGGTCACAGGTTCAAATCCTGTCCCCGCAACCACTGAAAGTGAGAACCCTCGAATGGCTCCGCCTTCGAGGGTTTTTGCTTGTCTAGAGCCCGCAAAACGGCCGACAAACCCCACCCATGACAAAGCCCTCGATGCCGCAGGCAAGGAGGGCCGGATCGAACAGCTTCGTCGAGGAGCGACCTGAAAGGCCGCCTTTGGCGCGTCAGGCGACCTGCCCGACCGGGTCGAGATCCGCGTTCAGATCCGCATTCATGGAGAAGCGCTCCAGCTGAACTGCGTAAGCCGCTTCCAAACCTTTGAGGCGTAGCTCTGGCTCCGGTGCGATCCGGTCCACGGCGGTCGAGAGACGGGTGCAGAAGCGATCAAGGGCGGAGAGCAGGAGGCGCAGCGACCGCGTGTTCGGAGGCGTGCCGGACGAAGCATCCTTCACCAGCGCCTCGGCGGCCGCGTAGAGATCGTCCACGGCAGCCTCGAGGCCGGGATCACGCTTGAGCAGGCTCATGGTGTTGATGAGAAGCACGCGCAGATCATGCAGATCGCCTCCCCTGCCCGCCTGCGCGATCAGGTTCACCACCTTCTTGACGGCCTCGATTCTCTCGTTGATCGTTTGCGCGACGCTGATATCGGCCATGTGCCTTCCCCCTGTGAGGCATGCGTGAAATCCCCACGGGACTCACAAGAGCGAGAATGCGCCGTCATGGTTAACCAATTCTTACGGGTCCCTCGAAAAAGCTGCTGAAAGCGTTGGCGCACAAGGGTCTGCGGCATCGCGCGGAAACTTTCCGTTACGGGACAGATCCAGGATTGAGATTTGATCGGAAGCCGACTACATCTCGCGGCTCACCCGGTGTGAACTCGTTGTCATGACCCTGCAGCTGGACTTCAAGCGACCGCAATGGTCCTCGTCTCGAAGCTTTCGCTTCGCGAGGGGTTGCTGCGCCATGCGCGATCACGAGCCGCGACCCGATCCGGGGCCTGCCTCACGCTCACCGGCGGCAAGTCCCACTAGAACCGGTACCGGCTCTCAGGTGCCATTCCACCCAATGCCGGCCTAACGGTCACCCGTCGCCGGCACGATCCGGCGAATTCCTTGTCCTGTCGCACTCGCTCCTCCCCCGGCGATGCAGGCTCGCCGGATCCCAGCCTCGCTGAGAAAAGGAGAAGCCCTGCAATGAACAGGGTCTGGACTGACGAAGAGCTCGAAATTCTGCGCCGGGACAGGGAAGCCAAGGTCCCGGTCCCCGTCACGGCCGCGAAGCTGGGACGGCCCGTCCCGGCCACCTATGCCAGAGCCAGGCTGATCGGGACCCTTGTTCAGCCCCATCAGTCCTGGGACGAGACCAGCGTCGCGCGCCTGCGCGAACTCGTCTCGGCCGATCCGCCGATGACCGACAAGCTGATCGCCGCCGACATGGGAAGAACCGTGACGCAGATCCGATGGAAGATGCAGGATCTCGGGCTGATCGGGGTGCGCGACCTCTCCAAGCTGGCCAGGATTACGGCCGCGGGAACGTCTCGCCCCAAAACCGCTCGGTCTCAGGCGCAGGCTGTGCCGAAGCCGGTTCGGCAACCGGCGCTCGAGCGCGGCGCGAATGCTGACCGCGTGGAGCGTCGGGCGCCCTCGGCCATGCCTCCAGATCTGCAGGAGCCGCAGCCGATCAACGTCGAGATGGCCTTGTCCCGCGCGCTCGCAGCCCTCGAGGCCTCCCTGGCCGAGCGTCTCAAAAACTGGGTCGCCGAATCCGAAGCTGGAATGATCCGTGCCGCGCGGGCGGTGATCGCCGAGAAGGCGCGCATCGACCAGCGCCTCCTGGTCCGCGTGAAGCGCGCGGCCGAGGCCGCGGCTCGCCGTGACGCGGAGGCGCGGAAAGCCGAAGACGACGCCAGGCGTCGGGCCATGGAAGCACGCCAAGCCGCGATTGAGGCCAAGCGGGCGGAGGCGGAGAACGCCGCTGAGACGGCTCGTCGGGCCCGGGAGGACCAGGAGCGGCGCGAGAAGCCCCGGGCTGCCGCTCCCAAGCCGACCCCCGCGGCGGCACCGAGGCCGATTCCGAAGCCGAAGGAGACGGACAAGAAGGCGCCCGTCCTGCCGGCCGTGCGCGGCGTCTCTCAGGCCGCCCCTGTCCGCCCTGTCACCCAGGCCGCTGCTCCTGCCGCGTCGAAGATCCTCGTCACGGAGGCTCCCGCATCCGTCCGTCTGCCGGAACCGGAGCCCGCGAATGCGCAGACGTCCGGACGAGGCGGCTGGAAATCCGTTCGCCGAGATCCCGCGCGCGCCCTTGCGCAGGCCAAGGCGAAGGCGAAGCCGGCAAACCGTGCGGATGCGATCGATCTCGCTCAGGCCGCGCAGGCTGCCATCGAACGTTTCATTGCGGAGCGCGGCGTGACGAAAACCGAGTCGAGCGGCCTCCAGGCCGTGGTGTCCCGGCTTCAGGCCCGGGGCTACATCGTGGTCCGTGACGAGACCGGCTGGACCATCGATCAGCGTCATCGTGTCGACAGCGAATCCGCTCTCTTCGCGTTCGCGGAAGCCCGCGGGATCACGCTGAGCGCTGCCGCCTGAGCGGAACGGCGTCCGGCGCCTGCCGCCGGACGCCGCGATCGTGATCGGCCATCTTGCCAGCCTCCCGATCCGCCCCACATCGGCAGCGGATCATGGAGATGACTATGGAAAAGCGTCGACTCGGCCGCTCGGACTTGATGGTTTCCCCCCTGTGCCTCGGCGGCAATGTTTTCGGATGGACGGCGGACGAGGAGACCTCGTTCAAGGTTCTCGACGCCTATGCCGATGCCGGCCTGAATTTCATCGATACGGCCGACGTTTATTCCACCTGGGTGCCCGGCCACACGGGCGGTGAGTCGGAGACGATCATCGGCAAGTGGATGAAGGCCCGCGGCAACCGCGACAGGCTCATCATCGCCACCAAGGTCGGCTCGGAAATGGGGCCGGACCGGAAGGGATTGTCGAGGAGCTACATCCGCTCGGCGGTGGAAGACTCCCTTGGCCGCCTCCAGACCGATTACATCGATCTCTATCAGTCCCATCGCGACGACCTTGAGACCCCGCAGCAGGAGACGCTCGAAACCTACGCAGAGCTGATCCGGGAGGGAAAGGTGCGGGCCATCGGCGCGTCGAACTTCACCGCGGAGCGGCTGACGGAAGCCCTGACCATCAGCGCCGAGCGCGGTCTGCCGCGCTACGAGAGCCTCCAGAACAAGTACAACCTCTCGGACCGCGCCGAATACGAGGCCGACCTGGAACCGCTCTGCCGCCAGGAGGAGGTCGGCGTCATCCCCTATTACGGGCTCGCCAGCGGGTTCCTGACGGGCAAGTACCGGTCGGAGGCCGACTTCGGCAAGAGCGTGCGCGGCGGCCGGATGGCCGCCTACCTCGACGATCGCGGCCGGCGCATCCTGGCGGTGCTCGACGAGGTTTCCGTCCGACGGACCGCAACTCCGGCCCAGATCGCCCTTGCGTGGCTCATGGCGCGCCCGGGCCTGACCGCGCCGATCGCCAGCGCGACGAGCGTCGAGCAGGTGAGCGATCTCGTACAGGCGACGAATGTGCGTCTCGACCAGGAAGACATCGCGCACCTGAATCGGGCCAGCAGTCCGGTCTGAGCAGCCGCGCTCCTGGAGACATCGAATTTTTGCATGGCAGCCCTCCGTTGCATCGGACGGAGGGCCGATTATCTCGTAGCGACCTGTGCTTTTTTGGATTTCACAGGATCAAACGAGGTTTTCCATGAGTGCCGATGCCGATGCTTTGTTCCAGCCCTTCACCCTGGGCGACCTGACCCTGCCGAACCGGCTGGTCATGGCTCCCCTCACCCGGAACCGGGCAGCGGAAGGAGACGTGGCGCGGGACATCACGGCCACCTACTACGCCCAGCGTGCCAGCGCAGGCCTCCTGATTTCCGAGGGCTCTCAGATCTCCCACCAGGGTCAGGGCTATCTGCGGACGCCCGGCATCTACTCACCCGAACAGGTCTCGCATTGGCGCAAAGTGACGGATGCCGTCCACAAGGCCGGCGGCCGGATCTTCATCCAGCTCTGGCACGTGGGACGCGTCTCTCACACGTTCCTTCAGCCGGGAGGCGCCGCCCCGGTGGGGCCCTCGCCCCTTCGCGCCCAGACGAAGACCTTCCTTGAGGAAGGCTTCGCCGACGTGTCCGAGCCCCGCGCTCTCGAGCTCTCGGAGATCCCTGGTATTCTGCGGGACTACGAGAATGCCGCCCGCAACGCAAAGGAGGCAGGCTTCGACGGCGTCGAAATCCATGCAGCGAACGGCTATCTGCTCGACCAATTCATGAAGGACGGCTCGAACCACCGCACGGACGCCTATGGCGGCTCCGTCGAGAACCGGGCGCGCCTGACCATCGAGGCAACCGAAGCCGTGCTCAGGGTCTGGGACAAGGGCCGGGTCGGCATCCGCCTCTCGCCGGCCAAGGTCAACGATGCGGAGGATTCCGACCCGCAGGCGCTGTTCAGCCACGTGGTGGAAAGGCTCGATGGATTGGGGGTCGCCTATATCCACATGATCGAAGGCGCCACCCAGGGCGACCGGAACGCCGTCAGGGTCGACTACGAAGGCCTGCGACGCTCCTTCCGCGGCGCCTACATCGCCAATAACGGCTATGACCGCGACATGGCGGCCGACGCGCTCATCAGCGGACGCGCCGACCTGGTGGCGTTCGGGCGGCTTTTCATCGCCAATCCGGATCTCGTCGAGCGCTTCCGCCTGAACGCGCCTCTCAACGAACCCGACCGCACCACCTTCTACGGCGGCGGAACCGAGGGATACACGGATTATCCGGGTCTCGAGAAAGCCGCCTGAGCGTCAGCAGCCCTGACAGATCCCGCGCCGGACCCTCTTGTCGGCCTCTTCGAGGAGCTTCTCCTCGCGCGTGCTGGGGCTGACGGAGGACCGCTCCCCGGACTGAAGTCGGTTCCCGGACACCGTTCCCGTCGTGGCGGGATTGGACTGGGATCCGCCTGACCCGCCAGCCGTCCCGCCCGTGCTGCCTTCCGTGCCGGGGGGCGGGATCTGGCCCGTCGTGGTCTCCCGACTGCCTGTCCCGGTGTTTCCGGTGCTGCCGCCGACGCGGCTCCCCCGGTTGCCGGGATCGGTGCTCCCCCGCATGCCCTGGGCAGGCGGGCGCAGGGTCGATCCACCCGGCTGCGTGGCGGTGCTGGGAGACGCGGACGAGCCGCCGGAGGGGGAGGCCGACGAGGACGAGCCGCCGCCGGCTGCACCGCCACCGGAGCCGCCTGCGCCGCCGCCGCTGGAGCCGCCCGAGGACCCTTGCGCCCAGGCTGCTCCGGCGATCAGGCAGCCTGCAAGCAATGCGGTCGAAACTGTGAGGTGACGCATCGGCTCCTCCCTTTCGGATCGCTGTTGCACGTCAACTCCAAGCAAACTCACGAATCTGGGCGACCGTTCCGCCAAATTGTCAGGCTCACCGGACCGACGGAATCGAGGATCCGTCGGGGGCTCCGGTTTAGTCCATGCGCCGCGAGGATTGCCTCGGCGTTCCTGGTCTTGTCACAGTCCGAGAACACCGGAACGCCATCCGGAACGAAGGTTCCCTCCGCCCGCGTCAGATGGAAAGCGTCGTAACCGATCCCGAGAAAGAGATCGAACACCTGCCGCCCTCCGGGGACTGCGATGCGTCCGCCTTCCGGCAGGACCGCTTCGATGGCCCGATTCCAGGGGAGCCTCCCGGGATTCCACCACCAGCCGTCAGGACGCCGCTCCAATCCGCCCGAAGAGGAGGACAGGATCATCCGCAGGCGGGCTTTGGGGTTGGGATTGCCCTCATGCCCGAGGCGGCCGAGCACCGTCAGGGCCGAGGCGTTGAGCTCGGCCTGAAAATAGGCCCAGTCGGCCTCGTTGCGGAGCACGTCTGGGGTGCGCCCCGACGCGTCGGCGATGCAGTCGTTGTCCGACACGATGGCATAGCCGTGGATCTCAATCTTGGACATGGTTCGTTTTTTTCCGAGGTGGATGAACGATGGCGGCCTTCATGAGGATGAAGAGCACGAACGCATTGAGTGCATGCCACAGAAAATGCGTGCCTGCAGGCATTGTCGCGCAGATCGCGGCATCGACCGACCGGAAGGAAAGGGACAGGATGAACACGCAGGCGGCGGCGAGAAGCGCCCTGCCGGGTGCTCCGGCCCCGAGGGAGAGGCAGGCGATCCCGACGATCAGAAGGGTCAGGGCCGCCGGAACATAGCCAGCCGACCCGTTTAGGCTCACGCCGGGCAGAACGCGGAACCAGAGGCTGTCGAACGCCAGGTCGAAGGCGATGAACAGCGCCGTCACGGGGATCGCCGCGGCAGGTCCGAGGTTCAGATACCGGCGCATGGCGAGCAGGAAGTAGCTGGCGATGAACACGCCGATCGGCAGCACGTCCGCCAGGAGCGACCAGCCATTGGCGAAGGTATGGAACAGGAAGCTGCCCGTGCCGACAATGAGGGTGACGATGATCAGCCACAGCGCGGGCCCATCCCGCGCCCCGGCCCGTCGCCAGAGCACGAGGGCCCAGAGGGCGGCCGCGATGAACGCGACATTGCTCGCGGCGTTCAGCGGCTCGGCCCAGAAACCCGGCCCCAGGCGTTCGCAATAGCTGTCGATGGGTCTGAACCAGGATTCCGGCATGGGGCGCAACCGTGGGGATGGTGACGAGTTCCAGCTTGCCAGCCGAGGACGAACATCCGATGAAGCTTAGAGGACGGACAAGCAAGAGTAACGCGATGCGGGTTGCCACCTGGAATGTGAACTCCATCAAGCAGAGGCTGGATCACCTCGCAACCTTCGTGAAGAGCGCCGACCCGGACGTGGTCTGCCTTCAGGAGCTGAAATGCGTGGACGAGGCCTTCCCGCGCGCGGAAGTCGAGGCGCTGGGCTACAACGTCGTCACCCACGGTCAGAAGGCCTATAACGGCGTCGCGATCCTGTCGAAGCGTCCGCTCGAGGATGTCCGCCGCGGCCTGCCCGGAGACGAGAGCGACGAGCAGGCGCGCTACCTGGAAGGCGTGGTCTCGACCGCGACCGGAGCCGTGAGGGTGGCGTCCATCTATTTGCCGAACGGCAATCCTGTCGGCACTCCGAAATTCGACTACAAGCTCGCCTGGATGGACCGGTTGCGTGCCCACGCGAAAGCCCTTCTCGCCTTGGAGGAGCCCCTGGTCCTGTGCGGCGACTACAACGTCATTCCGGAGCCAAAGGACGCCCTCGACCCGGCCGCCTGGGCCAATGACGCCCTGTTTCAGCCGGAGAGCCGGGCGAAGTTCAGGGAGTTGATCAATCTCGGCTTCCTGGACGCGGTGCGCGCCTGCAATGATCAGCCGGGGCTCTATTCGTTCTGGGACTATCAAGCCGGCGCCTTCCAGCGTAACAACGGCATCCGCATCGACCACCTGCTGCTCTCGGCCCAGGCGCAGGACAGGCTCAGGACGGCGTCGATCCGCAAGGAGGTGCGCGGCTGGGACAAGCCCTCCGACCACGTTCCGGTGATGGTCGATCTGGATATCGAGTAGCGGTTGACCGGCGATACGGGATCGCCGGTCATCTATCGGCGCGACTGGATGTACTGCTCCAGCAGGGCCAGGGCCAGCTTGCGGTCGCTGTCGTCGGCTGCCGCGAAGGCGTCATCGTAAAGCGAGACGATCCACTGATCCTTGGCCGTATCGGTCGAGGCTTCGCGCGCCAGCGTGAGCCACATGAGGCCCTTGGCTCGCTGGCGCGGCACGCCCTGTCCGGTCATCAGCAGATGGCCCAGGAGCGCCTGCGAGGCGGTGTGCCCCTTCTCGGCCGCCAAGTTGAACCAGCGGGCGGCATGGCGTGCGTCCTTCCGGACACCCGTCCCCTCCAGGTAGAGGCGGGCGAGATTGTACTGCGCGTTGGAGTCGCTGAAATAGGACGCCGCGTAGCTGAACATCTCGACGGCGCGCTCCGGATTGGACATCACATAGGAGTCCTTGATGCCATCCAGGAAATAAGTCCCGAGCGCCACGAATGCGCTGGAGACCACCGCCGCGTTCGGAGAATCGGGGCTCTCGTCCGCATGCTGGTCGGCGAGCCGGGAGAAGTACTCGAAGGCTTTCAGGTCGTCGTGCTCGACGCCGTCGCCGTCGGCATACATCCGGCCGAGCTTCCAGAGCGCCAGCGAATGGCCCTGGCCCGCCGCATATTCGAGCGCGTGCACGGCCCCGATCTTGTCGCCGGCATTGTAGTCACGCATGCCGCTGCGCAGCGCATCGCGGACCGAGCCGTACTTGGTCGCCGGAGCAAGCGCCGGGGACAAGGCAGGCGTGAGCGGTTGCGGACGCGGCGCGGCATCGAGGGCATAAGCCGCGCCGGCCCCGAGAGTGGCCACCCACAAGGTGGCTGCGATGAGTTTAAACGTCCGCATAGGTTTCTTTTTCTGCGGCTCCGCCCGGATGGGTGACCGCCCCATCCCGCGCCGGACCCACTGTTTGCGCGTATTTCCAGAGATAGCCCGAGGTGGCACTCGTCTCGCGCGGCTTCCATTCGGACCGGCGCTTGGCCAGTTCCTCGTCGGAAAGCTCCACGTCGATGGTGCCCTTGATGGCGTCGATGGCGATGATGTCGCCGTCCCGGATCAGGCCGATCGGGCCTCCGACCGCCGCTTCCGGGCCCACATGGCCGATGCAGAAGCCGCGGGTCGCGCCGGAGAAGCGTCCGTCCGTGATGAGGGCGACCTTGTCGCCCATGCCCTGGCCGTAGAGGGCTGCCGTGGTCGACAGCATCTCGCGCATGCCGGGACCGCCGCGGGGGCCCTCGTAGCGGATCACCAGGACCTCGCCTTCCTTGTACTGGCGCGTCGAGACGGCCTCGAAGCAGGCCTCCTCGCCGTCGAAGCAGCGGGCCGGGCCGCGGAACACCTGCTTGTCGGTCGCCATGCCGGCCACCTTCACGATGGCGCCTTCGGGAGCGAGGTTGCCCTTGAGCCCCACGACGCCGCCGGTCGGCGTGATCGGCGTGTTCGCCGGATAGACCACGTCCTGATCGTGGTTCCATTTCACGGATGCCAGGTTCTCGGCCATGGTGCGGCCGGTCACGGTCATGCAGTCGCCGTGCATGAAGCCGTGATCGAGCAACGTCTTCATGAGCAGCGGGATGCCGCCGACCTCGAACAGATCCTTGGCGACATAGCGTCCGCCGGGCTTCAGATCCGCGATATAGGGCGTGCGCTTGAAGATCTCGGCCACGTCGAACAGGTCGAACTTGATGCCGGCCTCATGGGCGATGGCGGGAAGGTGCAGGGCCGCGTTGGTCGAACCGCCCGAGGCCGCCACCACGGTGGCGGCATTCTCCAGGGACTTGCGGGTCACGATATCGCGCGGCCGGATGTTCCGGGCGATGAGATCCATGATCTGCTCGCCGGCTGCTGCGCAGAACCGGTCGCGGATCTCGTAAGGCGCCGGTGCGCCGGCGGAATACGGCAGGGCAAGGCCCATGGCCTCGGACACGGTCGCCATGGTGTTGGCGGTGAACTGGGCCCCGCAGGCGCCGGCCGACGGGCAGGCCACCTGCTCGAGCTCGGTGAGATCCTCGTCCGACATCTCGCCGACCGAGTATTTGCCCACCGCCTCGAAGAGGTCCTGCACGGTCACCTGACGGCCGCGGAAGGAGCCCGGAAGAATAGATCCGCCGTAGATGAAGATCGACGGCACGTTGAGGCGCACCATCGCCATCATCATGCCCGGCAGGGACTTGTCGCAGCCCGCCATGCCGACGAGCGCGTCGTAGGAATGGCCGCGCATGGTCAGCTCGACCGAATCCGCGATCACCTCGCGGGACGGGAGCGACGCCTTCATGCCCTGATGGCCCATGGCGATGCCGTCTGTCACCGTGATGGTGCAGAACTCGCGCGGCGTGCCGTTGGCGGCCACCACGCCTTTCTTCACGGCCTGGGCCTGGCGCATGAGGGAGATGTTGCAGGGAGCAGCCTCGTTCCAGCACGTTGCGACGCCCACGAGCGGCTGGGCGATCTGCTCTTTGGTCAGACCCATGGCATAGAGATAGGAGCGATGCGGCGCGCGAGCGGGCCCCACCGTCACGTGACGGCTCGGCAGCTTCGACTTGTCGATCACCCGCGCATCCATGGTCCGCACTCTTTTCCACCCGGTTCTCACGGCGGAGATCCAAGCCTTTGGAACTCCCGTGATCTGCCACGTGCCACGCCACCGATGCAACGATCCTTACGAAGGATCCGCTAACAGTCTTAATCCAGGATCTGCCCCAGGTATCGTACCGTAAAGCTTTGGTTTTGAAGCACTTTAACCTGCCTTAGGTGTAGCGCTTGGTTTATGGCGGCATCGCGGCGGAGCTTGGGCCAACAGAGGCAAGATGTTGAAGGTTTGAGGGTGTTGCTTGGCCGCAACAATTTTGGGACAGAATTCCGCTTGTCTCACGCGGCATCTGCCCTACTGGTCCCCTTGCTCGTGTGCGATCCGCTTCCCTCAGCGGTCGATTTTCTCGGACGAGAACCAGACGTCGTCGTAGACCGCGACGGCGCTCGAATCAGGTGAGCGCTCGCTCCTGATCCAGACGGATCGGATGGCCGCGACGTCGGACTCGGTCGGCAGCCGTCGGACGGAGATCCGCTCCGTCGTGCCGCTGCAGGAGATGAAGCCGACCGTCATGAGCGCCCGAGCAGACAACCCCGTCTCGTGCCGCGTCACCAGGACGGCCGGACCCCAGCCCTTGTGCGGCTGCCAGGGGAAGATCAGGCGGCCGCCCGGGTTCAGCGCCCTGAGCCACTCGACGTCGGGCGCGATGACGCCGGCATTGACGTAGATGACATCCGCTTTCGGCAGAACCCGGCCGAAGGCGGACGCGGCATGAACGGACGCATTGGAACAGGCGCTCAGGTTCCGCGCCGCCTCGGCGGCGAGGTCCGGTTCGTACTCGAAGGCGTCGACACGCCCATCCGGTGAAACGAGCTGCGCCAGGATCGCCGTGTAATAGCCTGTGCCGGCACCGACATGGATCACGGTCTCGCCCGGTCCCGGGCCGACCGCATCGAGCCAGGCGGCATGCAGGGCGGGCTCGCCGTTGTTGATGCCCCGTTCGAGGTCAATCGCCACGAGGACATTGTCGTAGATCTCGGCGAGCTCGGAGGTCCGGGTTGCGACGCCCATGGTGATGATGGTCCACGGCGCCGGCGGCAGAAAAGCCTCCCGTGGAACGGCTGCAAAGGACGCCTCGATGCGGGCGTCCCGGACATCCGCCATCCGGGCGACCCGCGCGGCATAAGCCCTGCGATACCTGTCGGACTCTTCCTGGGGCATGCCCGAGAAATCCGTTTCGGGCCGCTCCGGTTCCACGCGGCTAAGGCCCTGATCCGCTACATCCTGAAGACGCCGAACTTCGTCGCCGGGACGGGCGCGTTCAGGGCGGCCGAGAACGCCAGGGCGAGCACCCGGCGGGTTTCCGACGGGAGGATGATGCCGTCGTCCCAGAGGCGAGCGGTCGCGTAATAAGGCGAGCCCTCCTTCTCGTACTTGTCGCGGATCGGCGCCTTGAAGGCTTCTTCCTCGTCCGTGCTCCAGGCTTTGCCCTCGGCTTCGAAGTTGTCGCGACGCACGGTCGCCAGCACGCTCGCCGCCTGCTCGCCACCCATCACCGAGATGCGCGAATTCGGCCAGGTGAAGAGGAAGCGCGGGGAATAGGCGCGGCCGCACATGCCGTAATTGCCGGCGCCGAACGAGCCGCCGACCAGCAGCGTGATCTTCGGCACCTGGGCGCAGGCCACCGCCGTGACGAGCTTCGCCCCGTCCTTGGCGATGCCGCCCGCTTCGTACTGGCGCCCGACCATGAAGCCGGAGATGTTTTGCAGGAAGAGCAGCGGGATGCGCCGCTGGCAGCACAGCTCGATGAAATGCGCACCTTTCTGTGCGCTTTCGGAGAACAGGATGCCGTTGTTGGCGATGATCCCGACCGGGATGCCCCAGATCCGCGCGAACCCCGTGACGAGCGTCGTGCCGTAAAGCCGCTTGAACTCGTCGAACTCGGAGCCATCGACGAGGCGCGCGATCACCTCGCGGATGTCGTACTGCTTCTTGAGGTCGGTGGGCACGATCGCATCGAGATCGTCGATGGCATATTTCGGCTCCACCGGCTCGGCCAGGTCGATATCGATGCTCTTGCGGGTGTTGAGCGTGCCGACGATGCGGCGCGCGATTGCGAGCGCATGCACGTCGTCGGTGGCGTAATGATCCGCCACACCGGAGAGACGGGCGTGAACGTCCGCGCCGCCGAGATCCTCGGCGGACACGACCTCGCCGGTCGCCGCCTTCACGAGAGGCGGCCCGCCGAGGAAGATCGTGCCCTGGCGGCGCACGATGATCGTCTCGTCCGACATGGCCGGCACATAGGCGCCGCCCGCCGTGCATGAGCCCATGACGCAGGCGATCTGCGGGATGCCCAGGGACGACAGGGTCGCCTGGTTGTAGAAGATGCGGCCGAAATGCTCCCGGTCCGGGAACACCTCGGTCTGATGCGGCAGGTTCGCACCGCCGGAATCGACCAGATAGAGGCAGGGCAGCCGGTTCTCGCGCGCCACTTCCTGGGCGCGCAGATGCTTCTTCACCGTCATCGGGTAGTAGGTGCCGCCCTTGATCGTCGAATCGTTGCACACGATCATGACCTCGCGGCCTTCGACGCGCCCGATGCCGGTGATGATGCCGGCCCCGTGGATCGCATCCTCGTACATGCCGTGCGCGGCGAGCGAGCCGAGTTCCAGGAACGGCGCACCCGGGTCGAGGAGGCGCATCACACGCTCGCGCGGCAGGAGCTTGCCGCGGGCGAGGTGCCGCTCCCGGGCCTTGGCGGGGCCGCCTTCGGCCACGGCCTGCCGCTTGGCCTGGAGATCCTGGGCGAGCTCTGCCCAGGCGTCACGGTTCGCCCGTGCGGCGTCCGAGGTCAGGTCGGCAGAGGTGGCAATGACAGGCACGGCGGGTCTCCCTCGGTCTTGTTCTTCGGTCTGTCAGCGACATTGAGCCGTGAGACCAAAGACGTCAGTACCTAGAACCGGGGAGTCCGCGCAACTGGCTTCAGCAGGCCGTCGCGTCAGCCTTTCGCACGAATGACCGTCTCCTGGCGCACAACGCCGGGACCGCACCGGTAGGCGATGCCGCGCACGAGCGACCAGTCGTGGGAGACCTGCTGCAGGTAGAGATGCGTGCCGCCGAGCGCGACGGTCGCCTGGAGCATGTCCTCGGTCGCGTAGCCGAAGGTCGATCGGCCGAGGGTGACGCCGAAGCCGATATTGACCGGCCGGTGGGTTCCCGGCCCGGTCGGCGTGACAGGGCTGACCTCGCCGAGACGGGTGCAGACCCGCACGTCGGACGGCGAATCGACGATCTTGACGAGCTCCGTGGGTTCGGGCCTGACGGCACAGGCCGAGGCGGCCAGAGCGACGAGGGAAGCGAGAAGGACACGTTGCATGGAAGTTCCGCCAATGATCAGCCGTTTGCTCCAGCTTAGAGCATGAAGCGGCCTTGGGGAGAAGCCTTGCCGTATCCTGTGTGAAAATCCTAGACGCCGTGGCGCGAGAGCAACGGTGTCTCGACCCGCTCGGTCGGCCCGAAAACCTCCTCGAAGGTCCGGCGCATCGCAGCATCGACCTCTGGCATCGTCACCGGGATGCCGAGGTCCACGAGGCTGGTGACCCCGTGCTCCGTGACCCCGCAGGGAACGATGCCGGAGAAATGCGACAGATCCGGCTCCACGTTGAGGCTGATGCCGTGGAACGTGGCCCAGCGTCGGACCCGGATTCCGATGGCGGCGATCTTGTCCTCGGCGGTCCCGCCCTTGTCCGGCCGCCGCACCCAGACGCCGACCCGGTCCTCCCGCCGCTCGCCTCGGATGTTGAAGGCGTCGAGCGTAGCGATCAGCCAGGCTTCGAGAGCCGTCACGTAGCGGCGCAGGTCGGGTGCCCGCCGCTTGAGATCGAGCATCACGTAGGCGACCCGCTGTCCGGGGCCGTGATAGGTGTATTGCCCCCCCCGGCCCGTCTGATGCACCGGGAAGCGGTCCGGATCGACGAGATCCGCCGCCTTGGCCGAGGTTCCGGCCGTATAGAGCGGGGGGTGCTCCACGAGCCACACCAGCTCCCGGGCCTCGCCTGCCGCGATCGCCTCGGCGCGGGCTTCCATGAAGGCGACGGCCTCCTCATAAGCCGTCAGGCCGTCCGTGATCAGCCACTCCACGGGTTCGGAGCCGCTTTCGGCATGGAACTGAACGGTCAGGCTGTCTCGCAGGTTCGACACCGGTTCACCTAAAATCCAGCGGGCCGCGGAGCAGGATCGCTCCGGCCCTTGAAGGAACACGCGTCGGTTCCGCGCTCCTCGTGAAACTCGCGCTTATATAGTCGTGACAGACGCTTATCGCCTATAGCGCCCTTCGCAGGCGAGGCATTCGCTTTGATCAATCGCCGCAAGCTCCACGGAGGGGGTTGCAGCGTCCCGATCGATCTGCTAGAGCGGCCACCTCTTCAGGAAAACCACTCCTGAAACCGAGTTCGCGGTCATGGCGGAATTGGTAGACGCACTACCTTGAGGTGGTAGCGGGGAGACCCGTGGAGGTTCGAGTCCT
>NZ_JAGPUP010000445.1:0-14784 GCF_018069605.1 Microvirga sp. HBU67558
AACTTGTCGGAGAGCTCGATCTCCTTGGCGACGGTGACGCCGTCCTTGGTGATGCGCGGAGCCCCGAAGGACTTCTCGATCACCACGTTGCGGCCCTTGGGGCCCAGCGTGACCTTCACGGCATCGGCCAGAATATCGACGCCGCGCAGCATCTTCTCGCGGGCGTCCAGGGCGAATTTGACTTCCTTAGCAGCCATTGTTCGTCACTCCTGATGAGACGTAACGATGTGTGACTCTGATGGTGGGATCGGCCTTACGCGGCCTTCTTCTGGGCGGCGGTTTCTTCGAGCACGCCCATGACGTCGCTCTCCTTCATGATCAGGAGATCCTCGCCGTCGATCTTCACTTCCGTGCCGGACCACTTGCCGAAGAGCACGCGGTCGCCGGCCCTCACGTCGAGGGGAACCAGCTGGCCTTGTTCGTCGCGGGCGCCGGGCCCGACGGCGATCACCTCGCCCTGCTGGGGCTTCTCCTTGGCGGTGTCCGGGATGATGATGCCGCCCGCCGTCTTCTCCTCGGCGTCGATACGCCGGACCACGATCCGGTCGTGCAAAGGACGGAACTTCATGAAGCTTCCTCCAATGATATCAGCATGTTGACTGCTCAAGCGGAGCCTCTCGGGCCTCCGCGGTCGATGATTTGGTCTGGCAATCTTGACCGTTCAAGAGGGGGCGTGAAAATTTTTTGGCACTCTCCGGAACCGGATGCCAAGAACTCATTTCGCGATGGAAGGTGGTCGCGATACAAGATGCCTGATGCCCGTCATCACCGACCTTGTGCCGGTGATCCCGATGATGTGAAGCACCGCGCCTCACCGGATTGCGATAGCCGGTGCGATCCCGGCCGTAACCAGAAGACGCCAGCGCAGTCTGCTAAGCGTCTCTGGCTACCGTTCAGGTCGACTAGTAGTGCGGCGGCGGGGGCTCGGAGGCGGACGGGCCGCCCGCATTGTCCTCGACCTCCTGGACCCGGTCGAGCAGCTCGTTGAGCTGGCGCTTCAGGCCATCGATCAGCTTCCACTGAGCGATGACCGTCTGGTTCAGGTCCTCGACCACCTGGTCCTGGTAGGCGAGGCGTACTTCGAGCGCTTCGATGCGGCCTTCGACGTCATTCATCGGACGGTCCCGTCTCACCCGAGCGCTCCACGAGCCCGTGGCCGAGCGCCACCCGTTCGTCGAATACGAAGCACCCCCCGTTCCAGCGGCTCTCCGCCTCCGGAACCTCCTCCAGGTATTTGAGGATGCCGCCCCTGAGGTGGAAGACCTCCTCGAAACCCTGGGCCAGCATGTAGGAGCTGGCCTTTTCGCACCGGATGCCCCCCGTGCAGAACATGGCGACCTTCCGGTGCCGCGTCGGGTCGAGTTCCGCCTTCACGAAGTCCTTGAACTCGCTGAAGCGCTTGATCCGGGGATCGACGGCGCCCGCGAAGGTGCCCATCTCAACCTCGAAATCGTTGCGGGTGTCGAGGAGCACGATGCCGGGCTCCTCCAGCAGCCGGTTCCAGTCAGCCGGCGACACATAGGTGCCGACGCGGCGCAGGGGATCGGTCTGCGGATCGCCCAGCGTCACGATCTCCTTCTTGAGCCGCACCTTCATGCGCTTGAACGGCATCTCGGCCGCGGTCGAGAACTTGAGTTCGAGGTTGTCGAGGCGTCCCTCGAAAACTGCGCCGTCGCGCAATTCGCTCATCAGCGCGTCGATGGCCTCACTGGAGCCGGCCACCGTCCCGTTGATGCCCTCCTGGGCGAGCAGGAGCGTGCCCCTGATCCCGAGATCCAGGCAGATCCTGTATAGCGGGTCCTTCAGCTCCCGGAAGTCCGGCAGCGGCACGAACTGGTAGAGGGCGGCAACCTTGTATGTCATGCCGGCTGTTTATCAGCAGGCGCGGAGACGGGGAACCCACCTATCGCGGCCCTGATGTCGCTTCAACCCCGTCCGCTCCTCGTCATGGCCGGCGGCCGCAGACCTGCCGCGCTACGCCTTCGGCCATGGCCGCCGGTCCGGGCACATCTCCTCCCAGGCCTGCGAGAGCCGCAGCACGCCTACGTCGTCGAAGCGGCGGCCGATGATCTGGAGCCCGATGGGGAGTCCCGCCGTCGTGAAGCCGGCATTGACGGAGGCGGCGGGCTGATCGGACATGTTGAACGCGACCGTGTAGCCGATATGCTCGAACGGCTCCTCCGGGTTGTGGATGGGAGATGCCAGTTCGGCCGGGTAGGCGACGCAGGGCGCCACTGGCGAGATCACGAAGTCGAAGCGGTGCGTGGCGGCGACGGCCGCGTGGCGCATCACCATCATCTGGTTCATGCCGCTGTAGACCGCGGCGCCGGTCAGGTCCCGGCCGCCCTCGGCCCATTGCAGGATGTAGGGCAGGATCTTTCCGCGATCCTCATCGCTCAAGGGAGCGATGTCCGTCCACGCCCGCTGGCGCCAGAAATCGTCCAGGCCGTCGAGCATTTCGCGGGTGATGAAGGGCGGCATCTCCTCGACGCTGGCGCCAGCCGCCGCAAAGGCTTTTGCGGCCCTCTCCACGGCCGCCCGGACCTCCGGATCGAGCGTGAGGCCAATGCCGGCCTCCATCATCACGCCGATCCTGAGACCCTTGAGATCGATGCCGAGATCGAGCCACGGCAGATCCTGATACGGCAGGCTCATGGGGTCGCGGACGTCCGGCCTCGTGAGGCTCGTCATCATCAGGGCCGCGTCCCGCACGGTGCGGGTCATCGGCCCGGCCACGCGACCGTAATAGGTCGGGTCGATGGGAATGCGGCCGAAGCTAGGCTTCAGGCCGAACACGCCGCACCACGAGGCCGGCAGGCGGATCGAGCCGCCGATATCGGTGCCGATATGGAACGGTCCGTAGCCGGCCGCCGCTGCAGCGCCCGCCCCGGCCGAGCTGCCGCCCGGGTTCTTCGCGAGGTCCCATGGATTGCGCGCGAGCGGATGGAAACTCGACAGGCCCGAGGAGAGCATGCCGTAATCCGGCATGGTGGTCTTGGCGAGAATGACCACGCCGTCCTCGCGGAGGCGCGCCGCCGCGGGCGCATCCTCGGCGGCAGGGACGAGCGGTCGCGCGGCCGTGCCGAGCGGCACCGGGACACCCTTTGTTGCGATGTTTTCCTTGATGGTCGCGGGAATTCCGTCGAGCGCCCTCGCCTGCCCGCTCATCCAGCGCTGCTCGGACGCACGCGCGTCGCGAAGCGCCGCGTCAGGATCGAAGGCATAGAGCGCCTGGAGCCGCGGCTCGTAAGCCTCGATGCGAGCGATCACCGCTCTCGTGACGTCGACCGGCGACACCGCCTTCCGGGCATAGGCGTCGAGGAGCTCGGCTCCCGTCCAATCGGCCAGATCCTCCGGGCTGCCGTGCGTCCGATGCGAGGGCGATTGCGTGCTCAATGCAAGATTCTCCTGAAGGATTCTATCCCGGGCCATGCTGAAGCCTTCGGCGGGAGCGGTAAACCGGTTTCGTCCCTGCCGACGCGCATGGGCCCATGACGCCAATGCAGAAGCGGACTCGCGGGAAGATTGGAGGCGCTCTACTCTTTGGAGGCATGCCCGTCAGCTCATGGCACAAAGGCACCGCGTCGTCGTTTCCCAGCGGCGGGCATCCATCGCCCGGCTCCCGGCAAGGAGAAATGTCCGGAGCCTGAACCGTCCATTCACGCAGACGGCGCGAGGTTGAGCATCCTGACGCTGCCACGGTGTTGGTCTGTACGAATGTCCGGCCTGTCTTCCCGGGCCTCTCGAAAGCGGTGATGATCCTGCCATGAAAAATGGGACGAAGGCCGCTCTCCATCGAAGGAACCAGCTCCTCGCGGCACTGGAGCCCGACGACTACGCGTGGCTCGAGCCCCATCTCGAAATCGTCGAACTGCCACGCGGAAAGGTCGTGTACCAGAGCGGCGAGGCCATCCGGCACACCTATTTCCCCCATGACGCAGTCGTGTCCCTCGTGACCGATCTGCAGAACGGCGGCTCGGTCGAAATGGCGGTGTTCGGCCGGGAATCCGTCTTCGGCTTCGTGAGCGCCCTCGTCACCCGCCAGTCCTTCGGCCGCTACGTGACCCAGATCGCCGGCACGGCATCGCGCGTCGCCCTGGAGCGGTTGAGCAGGGCGCTCGAAACGCGTCCCGCCATTCGCCGCGTGCTCTTCCGCTATTCTGAGGCTCTCCTGACACAGACGCTCCAGACCGTTGCCTGCAACGCCGTTCACAGCGTGGAGGCCCGGTGCTGCCGCGCGATCCTGGGCACCCGCGACAGGACGGACACGGACGACCTTCCCCTCACCCATGAAATCCTGGCCGAAATGCTCGGTGTTCAGCGGTCGAGCGTGAGCAGCGTCACGAGCGCGCTGCAGCGGATGGGCCTCATCAGCCAGGGTCGAGGCACGATCAGGATCACCAACCGGGCCGGGCTCGAGGACACCGCATGCGAGTGCTACCACGCGATCCGCCAGAGCTTCGAAAAGCTCATGCCGGAGGGCCGCCCGCAGACGGAACCGAGCCCCCGGTCTCGCCCGGCTCCGGCGCGCCATCGCAACAGCGCGCGCTGAATGAAGATTTCTTCCGGCTTTGTCGGCTTCCCAACAGACGGGGTAATCCTACCTTAGTATCGTGAGGCCCTATTAACGCAAAGTTAATACGAGGGAAGAGATGAACGATACTAAGTTTCATAACGAAGAAGCGAATAACGGGGCTCTCCTTCCTAAAATGTATTCCCCCTCTTTCCAGCCGTTGCTGCAGTCTCTTCTGGCAACCCTGGCCGATCTCGATTTCGACTACGAACAGGAGCGCGAGAAGCTCAACACGTCGCCCGACGCCAACATCAAGATCCGTGCTCTGGAGAAGCTGAAGGCCCGTCACTACGAGCGGCGGCAGCCCTACATCCAGCAGCTCGCAATTCTGCAGAAGCGCATGATGGAATTAAGAGCGTAGTCAAACGTCTCATTCTACGGCGTCGTTCGAACGCCAGCCGACGAAGTCAAGAACACCAGCTCTTTGGGGCATGGGCGCTCAGCCGGTCAGGCCGGGTGGGTGCATTCACAAGACCTGAGCCCATTCCAATGGCTCATGAGGGATTGCAGCCAATGACCGAGGAAGAAATCGAGATTGTCGCGGAGGAACTGGCCAAGATCGGGGGCGTGACCTGGTATCCGGGTCGGGAGAAAGGGACCCTGATGCGGGTCGTCTGCGACCGGTATCGCGACCGGGCCAGGGTGGCGATCGAAGCCCTCGAGCGCTACCGGGCCAGCCAGCAGGCCGCTCTCGCGCAGGACAACATGCAGGGTGATGCTCCGCCGACGACCTGCCGGGCCGCGGCCCGACCTCATGACATCAAACCCGGCTCGACGGTCATCTACCGTCCCCCGGGCGACCGGAGGGCCTATTCGTGCCGGGTGGTCGAGATCGAAGGCAACCGCGCTTATCTTGCCCCCATTCTCAGGGCCTGTACCGAATGGGTGTCGATCGAGCACCTCGTCCCGTCCCGGGAGCAGGACAAGGCCGCCGCCCGCGACTGAACCCGCTCCTGACGAGAACCAGGGCGGCTCCGACGGAGCCGCCCTTGCCGCTTCCGGCCGGCGCCCCTTACTGGGTCAGCTTGCTGTACGAGCCGCCCTTCCAGACGTTGATGTTGTATTTCGGATCCTTGATGTCGCCCTTCTCGTCGAAGGTGACCGGCCCGAGGACCGTATCGACGGTCGTGCTGCGCAGGGTCTTGGCCACGGCCTTCGGGTCCGCGCTCCCGGCCTTGCCGATCCCGCCCGCGATCGCCTGGACGGTCGCGTAGGAGAAAAGGGTGAAGCCTTCGGGCACGAAGCCGATCTCCCGGAACTGCTCGAGGGCTCCCTTGGCCGCGTCGCTGTCGCGACCGTCCGGCGGGAACGTGAACAGGGTTCCGTCCGCCGCAGGGCCGGCCACGGCGCCGAATTCCGGCGTGGCGATGCTGTCGCCCATCATGAGCTGGAACTTGAAGTTCTGGTCCGCCGCCTGGCGCATCATGAGCCCCGCTTCGGTGTGGTAGCCGCCGAAATAGAGGAACTCGACGCCCTGGCTCTTGAGGCGGTTGACCACCGCCTTGTAATCCTTCTCGCCCGGGTTGATGCCCTCGTAGAGAACCTCCTTGACGCCGGCGCCGTTGAGGGATGCCCTGACCACGTCCGCAAGGCCTTTGCCATAAGCGCTCTTGTCGTGCAGGATCCCGATCTTCTTGGTTCCGTAATTCTGCTTGATCCACGGCCCGATGAACTTGCCCTGGGCATCGTCGCGGCCGTAGAGCCGCATGATGGTCGACCAGCCCTGCTCGGCTGCCTTGTCGGTCATGGCCGGGTTGCTGGACGCCGGGCTCATCATCAGGACGTCCGCCTCGGCATAGACCTCGGAGGCCGGGATCGAGGAGCCCGAGCAGGCGTGGCCGTCAACGAATTTGATGCCCTCGGCGATGATGCGGTTGGCGATGGCGACGGCCTGTTTCGGATCGCAGGCGTCGTCGTAGATGACGACCTTGACGTTTTTCCCGTTCACGCCGCCGCTCTTGTTGATGGCCTGCGCGGCGAGCTCGGCGCCATGCTTGAGCTGCTCGCCGATGGTTGCCACGGCACCAGTCATCGGACCGGCCACCGCGATGGTGATGTCCTGCGCGCGGGCAAAGCCGCTTCCGGCCAGCAAGGCCAGGATGGACAGGTGACAGACGTAGCTTCTCTTCATGGCGGTGCCTCCTGCTGCTTGCTTCGCCGCCTCAGGCCGATTGCGACCGAAAGCGATCAAGCTTGAAACGAGAGATGTCGTTGGCGGGCACTTTTCCAAGAGCGAGGTCGGCCAGGACCTCTCCGATCACGCTCGCGAACTTGAAGCCGTGTCCGGAGCAGGGCGAGGCGAGAATGATTCGCGGATCGGCCGCAGACCGATCGATTACGAAATCCTCGTCTGGGGTGCGGGTATACATGCAGGTCCGCATCGCCTTCAGGGGTCCGTTAGCGTCCGGCATCGCGAGGGCGAGCATGCGGCGGATCTGGGCCTCGTCGTCAGCTCCGCCGTTCTGCGCGAGGTCGTCCGCCGAAGCGAGATCGTCTCCCCGGCGGTGGGAGGCCGTCTTGACGCCGGTGCCGGCGAAATCTGGGAACCCGTAACAGGCATCGTCCTCGGATTCGAGGATGAAGACCGGGCAGCGGTCCGGAGCGTAGGAAGCCGACTTCAGCGGCTCGAACCAGCCGAGCACCTGCCGGGTCAGCCTGAGATTCGGCCTCAGCCCGGGTGCGAAATCGCCGATCCAGGCCCCCGCCGCGATGACCACGGACGCGGCTTCGATCTCGCCGGAATCGGTCTTCACGCGCACGCCCGAGCCGAGCGGCTCGATCGCCAGGACGCGGGTCTTCGTCCGGACGTCGGCCCCATGGTGCTCTGCAAGGCGGACGAACTGCTGGATCGCGAGTTCCGGCCGCAGGAAGCCGCCGTCCGGCTGATACAATCCGGACCAATGGGACGGCAGCTTGAACGCGGGGAAGCGCCTGTTGATCTCGGCGGCACTCAGGACCTCGTGGTCGAGGCCGTGCGTCCTGGACGCTTCGAGCGATCCCTCGACGATCGGGCAACCAGGATAGCCGGCCTCCAGAACGCCCGTGACGGTGAGGATCGTCTGGCCGCAGATCGCCTCCAGGTCGCGCCACTTCTCCATGGCCCGGCGGGCCAGCGGCACATAGGACGGATGCTCGAAATAGGAGAGCCGGATGATCCGGCTCTCGCCGTGCGACGAGCCCCTGTCATGACCGGGCTCGAACTGTTCGATGCCGATCACGCGCCGCCCCCGGCGCGCAAGGTCGAAAAGGGCGGAGCTTCCCATGGCGCCGAGCCCGATCACAGCCACATCGAACGTCGTCATCACCCACCCCGTCAAAGCCATCCCGAACTTGGGCGCATAGATTCCGCACGGACGGACACTTCGTCAATCCGACGGGCGGCGCGAGCCCGCGCCTGGAACCTCCGTGCAAAGGCCCCGCAGCCTCCTGCGGGGCCCACGACTTCCGTGATCAGATGATGAAGAAGTCCTTCTCGCTCATCGCCGTCTTGTTGCTGAACCTGGCGATCTCGACGGCCGCCGCACCACCGGAACCGTCCTTGTCATAGGACAGGACACCCGTCTTCTTGTTGTAGACGAGAAAGTCGTTCCGGTCGTCGGCATGGCTTCCGACCGTGAAGAACGCCTTGGCGAGCTTGAGGGGCTTGTCGGGAGTGCCCTTCTTGATCGCGGCGTAGAACGACTTGTTCGCCTTGAACAGGGCGTTGTCCAGCACGATCTTGTCCTGTCCCGCCTTGAAGTCCTTGATCGTGTCGGTGTTGGACTTGCCGAGCGTCGTGTCGAACACGAACCAGTCCTTGCCCGTGCCGCCGGTCAGGAGGTCCTTTCCGGATTTGCCGTAGATCATGTCGTTCCCGGCACCGCCGTTCATCGTGTTCTTGGACGAGGTTCCGAGCAGCACGTTGTCGAACGCATTGCCGTTCAGAACGGGCACGTCGCCGACCGCATAGACAGTGTCGATTCCGGAATTCGCCGCCAGGGTGAAGCTGGTGCTGGCATAGACCACATCCACGCCGCCCGTATCGACGATGACGTCGTTGGCATTGTCGACGTAATAGACATCGTTTCCGCCGCCGCCATGCATGACGCTGCCGCGACCCTTGCTGCTGAGGACGTTGCTGCCCTCGTTGCCGATCAGGGTGGTGGTGTATTCATTGCCCGTCAGATTGATCGGAGCCTGGCCGTCCGCCGCCCGGAGAACCTCCACGGCGCTCATCCCGACATCGTAGCTCACGCTCGCGATGACCGTGTCCGTGCCCGCATGGTAGGATTGCTCGCGGGCCTCGTCGTTGGCGTTGTCGACGTAATAGACGTCGCTGCCCTCGCCGCCCTGCATATGGTCCGTGCCCGCACCGGCATCGAGTGTGTCGTCGCCCCCGGAGCCATAAAGCGAGTCGTTGCCGAGGCCGCCCGAGATATAGTTGGCCTTCCCGTCGCCGGTGAGCGAGTCGTTGTAGTTGGATCCGACGACGTTCTCGAAATTCACCCACGTGTCGCTGAGCGAGTCGTTGACCCCGCCTCCGCCTGCATTGAGGCTGACGGAAACGCCCTGTCCCGACAGGGCGTAGGACACGGTGTCGATGCCGTCACCGCCGTCCATGATCTCCTGCCCGGATCCGCCGATGATGGTGTCGTTGCCGGCTCCACCCGACAGCACGTGCTTGTCGCCGTTTCCGATGATGAGATCGTTATGGGCAGTCCCGATGATCCCTTCGATTGAGTTGTAGACGTCGCCCGCCGCGTCGCCGGTGCTAAGCGCAGTGTCGCGCAGGTTGATGACCAGCCCGGTCGCCGAACCGGCATAGGATGCGTAATCCCAGTAGGTCACCCCGGACCCACCGTTCAGAACGTCCGCGCCGTCGCCGCCGACGAGGGTATCGTCATTGTTGTCGCCGCCGTTGAGAACGTCGTTTCCGGCGCCGCCGTCGAGATAATCCTTGCCGTCCCCGCCGTTGATCGTGTCGTTGCCGCCATGGCCATAGATGACGTCGGCGTAATCGACGGAAGCATTGTTGTTCCCGTTCAGCACTTCACTGTCGTCAGTGCCATGAATGACATCGGCGGCGATCGCAGCCAGGGCCGATGAACTGATCGAAGCGACGGGATACTGATGTTGTTCAGACAAAACTCTATCCTCTTTGAAGATGCGAATTTAGGATTGTTTGCTCAGGCCCGAGCTCGGCCGTTTACGCATGTGCAAAGAGCGCCTGCAAGATTGCAAAGTTGATGGGCTAGCCCACCTGGAGTGACCGAAGAAATGATTTGTCCAATCGCTTCAGTATCTTGGACGGCAACGCGCCGAGATTGCGCTCCTGCGCGGAGCGTGCGTCGACGCACAAGTCACGCAATATCATTCGGCGCCCCTTAATTGAGAAGATGCATTCAATTCTACCTGGAGGAGGCGGCTTCGCTCGCCGGGCTGCTTGGAAGCAATCAACCTTTCCTGGTGAATCAGGCCAGGGAGGCCGCACCTCAAAGCCGAAGCGGGCCGCTGTCCCATGGAACCGTTTCCCCGCCCCTGCGGTTCTCGTGCATCGAACGAGGAGGAACACATGAGCCGTGGCTTTCCATCCATGACTGCCCTGTTGGGGCTTCTTGCCGTTGCGGGCTTTCAGAACCGGGACAAGATCGCCGAGATGCTCGGTGGCTTGGGGAACAATCCGGCTGGAGCGCCGGGAGCCCCGGGCGGTTCCGGACATCAGCAAGGCAGCCTGGGCGGCGCCCTAGGAGGTGCCCTGGGAGGCGGCCTTGGGGGCTTGGGCGGTCTCCTGGGTGGCCTGAGCGGTCAGAATCCGGGTGGCATTCTGAGTGGCGGCCTGGGCGAGCTCGTCGACAGCTTCCGGCAGAACGGTCAGGGCGACATCGCCGATTCCTGGGTTGGAACCGGCCCCAATAAGGAGGTTGCTCCCCACCAGCTGGAGCAGGCGATCGGGCCCGACACCCTGGCGACCCTGACGCAGCAGACCGGCCTGTCCCGTGAGGAAATTCTGGCTCGGTTGTCGAGGGAGCTTCCGCAGGCTGTCGACCAGTATACACCCGAGGGCCGGATCCCCAGCGCCTGACCTGACCGCCCGGTCACCGGGGCGATCATCCGGGGAGAGCGCCACGGCTGTCTCAGGCGGCCGGGCGCTCTATCCTTTTGACCTGCCTCCTACCTCCATCGTTGTCCTCCTCCGAAAAATCGTCTTCGGCTAGCCTGCGAGGGCTCCGCTGCGAAGCGGAGCGTAGGAGGCGCTGATGCATACGGACCGCTTTGTCGTCTTCAGGTTTCAGGACGAGTGGCTGGTGACTTACGCCGATAGGGAACAGTCGGCATTCTCAACCCGACAGGATGCAGAGCGATCCGCCTTCGACGCAGCCGACATGCTGGCTTCCATCGGCCGCGCCGTTTCCGTGCTCATCATTCCCGACGGCTCGGACAATCTCTCCGGGCCCTCATCCGACGGGGGCGAACCCATCGGAAAGAACAGCCTGAACTAGGCCCCTTCCGCGTCGCGGATCTCGCAATGCCCGGTCGGCCGCCGACTCGGTTTCGCGGCCGTCACGCTGTCTCTCGCCTGTGGGATCCGACTGGGTTAGGATGTGTCTGACGATGGGCTCTTCGGGAGCGGGACGTGGCCATGCTCTGGGCAAAGAAGGCAATCGGCCCCGCTGACTGGGGCCCGACGCAGGACCAGTTCGAAGAGCTTTTCGTCAAGCTCGGTGGCCCGAAGCAAATGATGCTCGCCGCGGCCGCCGATCCGGCATCCGGCCAGTCGATCCTGCTGATGAGCCTTCCGAACACGACATTCCTGGGATTCTTCTCAGGTTTCGAATGCGTGACCGAGGACGCCTTGCCCGCGGAGGCCGCCCTGCTGGTCGGCCACAGCGACGAGCTGCTCAAGCACTTTCGGTACCCGGCCCGAAGACCTGTGCCGTGAGCCGGAGCGGTCCTTTTCCCTGAACATCGTCGCTGTCGGCAAGCTTGCCGCAAGCTTGGGCATTCGGTTGCCACAATTGGCTGCCAATGGCCGATGTCGTCGGAACCTTCGCAGTGGAGAGCATTGTGACCGTAGCCCCTGATCTGGACGAGATGGTGGATCTTCTTGCCCTGAGCCGGCCGTTCGAACGGACGAGCGGCTCGACCATGGCGTGCAAGGTCGCGACATTGCCGCTTCGGGACGCCATCGCGGTGGTCGTGGAGGACTGGGCCGACGACAAGTTCAGACAGCTGAGCGCCGTCATCGTCCGTCCCTCGGCCCCGGCCATCCGCAGCTTCGAGGAGATCCGGCGCCTCTACGACGCCACCGAGACCGCGCCGGTATCCTAGATGAAGCACAGCGGCGCTCCCTGGCACGCATCATGCCCTCCCTTTGAGCGGAGAGGCCTATATTTCACCAGTCCGGCCCCTTCCCTTCCAGACGCGCAGCCGTTCTTATAGGGCGTGTTCAGCAATCAAAGGAGGGACGGCGTGGAACTCGACGAAGCACAAGACGCATGTCCGAGGTGGTTTCCGGTGTTCCTGTCAGGCATCGGGCTCGCAAGCCTCGCCCTGTCCCATCTGTTTTGGTAGAACCCACCTGAGGAGCCGGAGGCCGGTTTCCCCTTTCGCCATGCATGCGACCGGACGATTTTGGACCTTGACGAAGGGACTCTGTTCGCGTCTATTGCGCCACCTGCGAAGCGGATCCCAGATCCGGCCCTTTCGCCTGGAGACGTGGCCGAGCGGCTGAAGGCACTCGTTTGCTAAATGAGCATACCCCAAAAGGGTATCGAGGGTTCGAATCCCTCCGTCTCCGCCATCATTTCTTTCTAAGTAATTGAAATTGTGGCTTAATATGGGAAGAGTCGCGAAGCTTCCCCACCTTGTTCCCTACCTTTGTAGTTGGCTTAGCCATCGAACCGCTGAGCCTTACTAACTCGGATGCGGGCTCCCGCTTCGCTTATTCAACCTTGCAACTGGCACCTGCCCGTCGATCAATCTCGGCTGCAACGGCTGACCAGTACCGGAAGCCCTTTTCGCTTCCACGAGAGCGGCAATAAAAAGCCTGCTGCCGGGCACGGGCGTATGCCGCCGCGCCTTCATAGGTGATCAGGCATACAGCTTCGTACTCGACCGGTGTGAGCCCGTCTTGACGCCGTCGTTTAAAAAAGCGGTCAATGGATCTGCGGATTCGACTGAGCAATCGCTTCATCGTGGACAGTATGGACAAGCGACAATGCGGGTCAATCAGGCAGGTCCGGGCGCTGTAGCGGAACAAAGCTAGGCTGTCGGTAGTTGGAGGCTGTCAGCTTAAGGACACCGGAGGATCTGCGTTGTCTCTAAGTCTCGTCAGTCACTCGGCCATCACTGCCACCAAGAGGTGGGATACTGAGATGCTGGCCTATCTTGGGGCTCTCCCCGGCGCAGCTTCAGGATGCTTGTACGAGTTGTACGAAGCCCTCGCTTATGACCTGAGCGAGATCGAGTCATTTGCCGAGATCCTGGGGGACATCACGGCAGCCATGTTCGTAGGCGCTGCTTTGTTCGCCGCCGTCTCCGCCATTCGCAATCGGCGAATGGCATCCTTCTGAGCTAATCTCAGGCTTGGGACAGTGCCGCCGTGGCTAGCGGTCAAGCTACGGGTACGAAGGGCGATGCGGGAAATGGCTGGAGGCCAGTCCATCTTGCGCCGCGGGACGGCACGCCCGTACTTCTCTGGATGATCGAGCACGAGACCCCTCCGAAGATCCCGGATCCGGTGGGATTCTGGGTTCCCCATTCCAAAGCTGGCGTCGGCTGTTGGTGCCTTTTCGGCGAGCCGCTGCGCTTCTGCTCGGATCAGCAGATACGCGGTTGGCGCTCGCTTCTCGAGGGTTAGTGATACCCTGCGGATCCAGACAGAGCCTTTGCGGAACAGCATGAGTCTGTGCGTGCGGCGGCACACAGGGTGCTGGCCCCGGATCATGAGGATTAGGAACGGCAGCCCATCTCCTTTGTTGGGACTCCGTCACCCATTTGCAGATCCTGGTCACATGTCAGCTTCAGAAACACGGATGGTGGTCCTCGTGGTCGAGGATGAGACCCTGGTACGCATGTTTATGACCGACTTCCTGGACGAAGCCGGATTCAAGGTCTTTGAGGCCGTCAATGCCGATGAGGCAATGACTGTTCTCAAAGCGCGTCCCGACGTTCAGGTCGTCGTCACCGACATTGAGATGCCCGCAGGATCCATGAACGGCCTCAACTTGGCTCGGGCTATCCAGGAGCGTTGGCCGGGGATCGGGATCGTCATCACCTCAGGTCGAGAACGTCCCGGCCCCGACGACCTGTCGGATAGGGTTGCTTTCCTCGCCAAGCCCTATTTGCCCGACACCATCATCAACGTGATCCGGCAACTGGCCACGCCTCAGGTGGTGGAGCCGCAGTCGGCCCAGAGCGCCTGACGTACCGCCTGCTCTTAGTGGGCGGCAGGGGACTTCGTGGCTGCTCACCCATCAAGGGATTAAGCTGATATCAGAGAACTGAAAGGCAAATTCCGGCTTTTGGATTGACCCTGAGAGCGTCCTGCTCTTCTCAGAGAAGCAGTCCCGTTCGGCTCTGATGAAACTTCCGGAGAAGCGAATCCATTGCCCCTTAGCGAGTAAAGAGTTTTCAAACAGAGCACCAGGCGCACCTATGATGAGAGCATTTGTCACCTTCAAGGACTCGTTATGCTCAGCCCGGATAGTAGTATTGGCATCAAGCGAAACAGCTAATGTAGTGCGCCCATTTGTATCGGTTGAGACAGCCGCAATCTGACCGACCCACTTCTGCACATTCGCGCTGGGGAAAGTATTGCAAAGGAGTTTCTCACGATAAGACTGAGTGGTCTCATCAACCATATCCTCCCGCCCGCCTGGTGAATATTTCACGCGTGCTTTGTGACAGATTTTCATGAATTCGTATTGGTCGGCCGGTACGCTCAAGTCGCTCTTCCAGCCTTGGGCCTGTGAGGTGAGGTTCTGGTAGAAAGCAGCTATCAACGAGGGGGCGCCAAAGGAGCGTCCCGATGAGACCGGATTCGGTATTTGGTCTGGCTGCCCCGCGTCGCTTGCGAGTGCGCAACCGATGAAGCCCGCGAGAGCGATGACAGCTCCCTGTCGCCGCGAGTGGACATGAAGCAGGCTAAAGGGGATCAAAACAGAAGCTGATCCAACAAGTAGGGCGAGTATCGACGCTGAGGCAATGCAGTTCCACATGCTGCCCCCCCC
>NZ_JAGPUP010000446.1:0-14803 GCF_018069605.1 Microvirga sp. HBU67558
TCCTCCTCATCGCGGAGGAGCAAAACGCAAGTCGATCCAATCAGTTCAAGCGACAACACGCCCTAATCTCTCCTAAAGCATAGACACGTCAGTTGTAACGCTGGTGTCGCGTTAGCTCTTGTTAACGGGATTGCGCGATCAATCCAGCAACGCCCATCCAGGTAATAGGTCGGCGAGCGGGGCAAAAATGAATCAGCATCCTCCAGAACTGGTTTTGGGACGCGGCGACAGCGGCTCCGCAGCCATCCAGCATTTCACAGAAACGCGATCTGATCCAATTGCCCTGCCCAAGAGCATCGCTCTTCCGGCTGAACCCGTTTTCGGCTCATCCCATTCTCATCGCGTTTGGCGGATGATGAACGCTCTAATCGATGCTCAGCCCGAATGGGCTGATGCCGACGCGTTCGAGCAGGCTCGCGAGAAGATGCTCAGGTTTGGCCTTTCAAAGGGAATGACCCTGGAGGAGCTTTTCAAACTCACGGACCCGGATGCAATTTTTGGTGCTGTGGACTGCCTCTGAAGCAAGCGAGGTAGAGTTTTGAAGGGTTTCCCGTCTGCTGAATGACTGTGGCTAACGGGTATGAACCCGCGATTTTCACCTTCAGCGCTTGCCTTCAATCCTCGTCCTCTTCCGGCAGGGACTCGATCTGCCCTATTCTCCAGGCGCGGTGGCCAGCCTGCCGCTCCAAGGCTTCAACCTGTCGCAGAAGCTGGGTCGAGAGTGTCGCTTCGCGCCGGAAACCCTCATCACCCGGATCACTCCCCAGACGTAGGTGCATGTCGCGCACCCTCGCTTCCAGGGCTCGCCTGAGAATACTCAACTGATCTTCGTTCAGTTCGAGCAACATCATTACTAATAGAAACCGTTCATTCTGGAAGCCCGGCTTTCCGTAGTCCTTCAACATACATATCGACATGGGCAAAATCGGCTCATATTCTGCCGAACCATAGCTACGTGGTATGGAGACCCAGCAATTTTGTCTCTTTGCTGCAAGTACATCTGTGCCTCCTCAAGGAGCCCCAGGTGGCCGCAGCAACTGATGAGATTGCTGTAGTAACCAACAAAGTCGGGGTATGCCTTGATTGATCTGCGGAGATGAACAAGGGCTTCAGGGAAACGCCGTGCTGTCATCAATGCCAAGCCATGAAAGACGGTGTGCAATCCGGCAAATGTGTCCAATGGGCTCATGCGGAGCGCCTGACCCGTCTCCGAGATAGCCTCATCGAACTGTCCAGCCCGCACGAGAGCCAACCCGTACATCGAGCGGCCCAAGGCCCGGTTCGGATGAGCATCAAGCGCATTGCGCAAGTGTTCCAATGCCCTGTCATGATGGCCCGATCCGCTGAGCGTCAGTCCCACAATCAAACGAGCCCAAGGTTCATCGGGGTCAAGGACCAAGGCGCGTTCAGCCAGTCCCTCAGCCTCCTTGTAGAGAGCAGTGATGGCGGCTCGGTCCGCAGGCCATTGATTGAATCCTTCCCACCACTTCGCCCATGCGAGGATCGCATAGGAACGAGCATACGAAGGTTCTCTGGCGACTGCTCGGTTGAGAAGGGTTTGCGCTTCCTGGTTTACCGTTCGGTCAACTTTGTTGATGAGGGCGAGAGCCCGAATGACAAGGCTCCAGGTGGCTATGTTCTCAGGAGTCTGATTGATAAACCGAAGGCTTTCCTCCGCATAGAGGTGAGGCTCGATGGTGGCGACAACATTCTGGGTAATCTCATCTTGGACTGCGAAGACATCATCGAGTTGCCGGTCGTACTTCTCGGCCCAAATGTGCTTGCCGGTTTCCGCGTCGATCAACTGACCTGTGACACGGATACGTTTGCCAGAAGCCCTGACACTTCCCTCCAGCACATAGCGGACGCCCAACTCGCGAGCGACTTGACGCACATCGACAGCCTTACCCTTGTAGGCGAAAGTTGAGTTTCGGGCGATGACGAACAGCCATCGGAGACGGGATAGGCCCGTGATGATGTCCTCGGTCATGCCATCGGCGAAGAACTCCTGCTCTGGATCAGGGCTCATGTTGGTGAAAGGCAGGGCGGCAATGGAGGGCCTGTCGGGCAAGGGGAGCGGTTTTGTCTCTGCCATTCTATTTGCGGCAGGCGAGGTCACCTTCACGGAATAGGCACGGACGGGCTCCTCAAAATTCTTCACCGCCTGAGAGCCAAGATCAGTAAAGGCCAGCGGCAGGGTCTTTCGGACATAGCCGTAGGCAGCTTCCGAGATGCAGATGCCACCCGGATCGGCAAGGCCCTCTGACCGAGCAGCAATGTTGACTCCGTCACCCAACAGGTCGTTGCCCTGGACCATCACATCGCCGACGTGAACTCCAATCCGGAACTGAAGACGACACTCCTCAGGAGCATCTTGGACAGCTTGGGCGAGGGCCTCCTGTACGTCCACGGCACACTGGACTGCATTTACGGCGCTTGGAAACTCGGCCAGAACACTGTCGCCTGCGGTGTTGGCGATCCGGCCACCATGTTCCGATATCAGGCGATCCATGATCTCGCGATGAACGGTCAGCATGCGGAGCGTCCCGACTTCGTCCCGCTCCATCAGGCGCGAGTAGCCCGCCACGTCAGCCGCGAAGATAGCTGCGAGCCGCCGCTCGATCTGGCGCTCCTGCCGATCCATAAAACCCCTCGGTGCCGCTCCGGAGAGAATTGTGCTGCGGGTGGGGCGAGGTGTCCAGCCTGCTTCCACTGATAGAAGTACTCTTATTGTTAAGCTTGATACGAGACGATATGAGTGTGGATGGTCGTGTGATAATTTGACAGGAGGGGTCACACTTGTACTCCAGCCCCTCGCAAACCATCGAACAAGAGTTCCCGCTTCTCGGGATTGCGGTAGCATGTCCGGTTCAAGTGGGTTCGCATCGCTTCCCAGCGGGTGGATTGCAACACACGTCCAACTTCTGCCGCCTCGGCCAGTCGCCCCATCTGTGCCAGCGCTGCGGTTAAATAGCGAAGCGAGATGGGATGATCGGGGTTCATCTCCAGGGCTCGCCGCGTGAACTGCTCCGTCTCTTCGAAGCGGCTCTCCATGAAATGCACCGCCCCGATTGCGTTCAGCGTAATATAACCTCGCGGGTCCAGTGGGTTCAGCCGACGTGCCTTCTCCAAGCAGGCGAGGGCGCGCTCGCACTCGTCGGTGTAGATCAGCACCCACCCGCAATTCGTCAGGACATACGATGAGTTGGGCTGAAGATACAGGGCGCGCTCGCAGAAGGTGACGGCTCGCTCCAGAACGCCTGAGAGCGAGGCCAAGGACCACGCAGCAACGGCGAGCACCCGCGCATTGTCCGGGTCGCACTGAACCGCTTGGAGAGCCGCCTCACGGCTCCGGGCCGCATGGGCATCCCAATCTTCGGTCCAACCTCCCACCATCAGACGGCCTCGACAATCGGCAAGGGCACCCCAGGCTTCGGCATAGCCGGGATCACGTTCGACAGCTTGCCGCAGCAGCGTCTCGGCGCGGCGAAAGCCCTGCTCGGTGAAGGCGTAAAACTCAGGCAGGGCGCGAAGATAGAGGTCATACGCCTCCAGGTTATTGGTCACTTTGGCTCTGGCCCGCTCGATCTCAGCCGCTTGCAAGCTGGGTTCGATGGCCGACACTACGCTCTCGGTGATCTCGTCCTGTAAAGCGAAGATGTCCATCAGGTCGCGGTCGAAGCGACCAGCCCAGATATCTGCGCCTGTGACGGCCTCGACCAATTGGGCCGTGATCCGCACCCGATTGCCTGCCTTGCGGACGGAGCCTTCCAGCACGTAGCGAACGCCAAGCTGGCGACTGACCTGCTTGATATCCACGGCTCGGCCTTTCAGCGTGAAGACCGAGTTGCGAGCGATAACGAACAGCCACCGGCAGCGGGAGAGCGCCACGATCAGGTCCTCCGTGATCCCATCAGCGAAATACTCCTGCTCGGGGTCGCCGCTCAGGTTCATAAAGGGCAGGACGGCAATGAACGGCTTATTGGGAAAAGGAAACTTTGGTCCAAGCGTCCGAATAGGAGTGGTCCCACAGAGTGCGTAGACCCGTACCGGACGGGCGATGTTCTTGAGATTCTGCTCTCCCCTGTCCTCAAACGAAAGATCGAGCTTGCCCTGAAGCTCGTCGTAGACCTTGCCTGAGATACAGATGCCGCCAGGGTCAGCGATGCTCTCCAAGCGAGAGGCCACATTCACACTATCACCGAGAATGTCACCATCATCACCGATGAGAATATCTCCCAGGTTGATGCCAATTCGGAGTTGCACATCGGGGTATTCATGCTGGTGATCGGCAATGGCGGTTTGCGTCTCCGCTGCGCATAGAACAGCTTCGACCGGACTGGCGAACTCCAGGAGTGCCCCGTCGCCCATAGTCTTTACGATGCGTCCTTGATGCCGCGCGGCGGCGGGTTCAATCATCTCGGAGAAGATGGTGCGGATTGCCGAGAGTGTGCTGGCCTCGTCCGCTTCCATCAGCCCGGATGCACCCACCACGTCAACCGCAAGGATGGCCGCAAGTCGCCGTTCGACCTTATGCTCCTGCCGATCCATGGGACCCTCGGCGCGAACTCGGAGGGAATTGTGAGGCGGGCTTGGTGAGGTGTCCAGTCTCTATAGGGAACACGAGGTCTTCCGAGGGCCAGAATGGCGAGCCATCCTGTGGGATAGGCATTTGTGCGATGGGTATGTGCTCACAGTGGGGTGAGAAGGCGCACTAACATAGCCGCCAAAATCGGCTATAATGTTCGCGAAGTTAGTGCTGCGTCAATCTGGGCGGTCTCTCTACTCCTGCGGGGGGGCCTGCGATGACAAAGCCGCTCCTGGCCGTTGGCTTCTGGTGTGTTGCTTTCTTCCTTGCCATCGTAGGTCTCATCACAACCGGCCCCGGCAATCCCCGCTTCACCGGCACGGTTGTTTTTGATTTCAAGCCGTTCTGCCAAAGCTTCGTTGTCCAAACCGACAAAGGCTTTGTGCTGTTGGAGTGGGAGGACGGTACCCTGTTCTTCGGTGAAGGTGACAGCATCCTGGGGCCGCTGCACACGAATGGGCTCCAATCCTTGAATGTCGAGGGACGCGGTGTGATGACGGCGCGGTTCGAGACCTGGGTTCCTGATCTTGCTGCCGCGCAAGAAGCGTTTCGCGAGCGCTGCCGCCTTGCTCCCAGCACACCCCTGGCTGGGCCAGCACGAGAACAGAACTGAGGCCGTATATCTGCGAAAGGCAGACATATACAAAATAGTGAGCCTCATTGTCGGGTTTCCAACAGACAGGTGCCGTCTTCTCCAGTATTTCCTACCTCGCCTTCAGCAGAAACATCTAAGCAGTACGGATCGGCACCAATCAGTATTCTCCTACTGAGGCGTTCGGAGCCATCTCACAACTGATGTATGCTGGAGCGGGATAGTTTAGGGATGAACGTTTCTTGAAGTTGCGCCTGTGCCGAGCCTGATGACCTGACCACAGGGACGGCTCGGCACAGGCCAATCGGGGGCTCCAATGCAGAACCAGCAGCATGTCTCCTCTGCGCTGAACCGCCTGATCGTCGGTGGCCGCGAACGCTTCGACTTGCAGGACCTGTTGCAGAGCACGTCACGGACTCTGTCGAACCTTGATTTCGAGCATCGGCATGAGGTGCAGCGCCTGGAGCGCAGCAGAACCGATCCTGTGCTGAAGAAGCAGATCGTTGAGAACCTTCAGCGACGGCACCGCGAGCGGCGTCAGCCTTATGTGATGCTGATTGCCGAACTCCAGAAGCACCTCTCATCAGCCATGGCGGATGGCCTCCAAGCGGCAGGCTGATCAATCTTATCGTTTCACCGGCCTTCTGCCCCTACGGGCCGGGACCTCCAGCGCCCGTGAGGGCGCTTTTTCTTGGTTGCGGCGATCCTGCAAGCTTAGAAGGGCGGTAGATGTTGGTGCGAACGTTTCATTGTATCTTATACTGCGAGGATGCTCAGGCAATACTCGCTCTTCGTGAGACATCTCGGCTTCATCATGCACAATCACAGAGATGTGACTGCATGTCACGGTTAGGAGTCTTAGTCTAACTGGAGGACTGTCTGGAATCCGACAGACGTAGCTCTCCTGACCTATTAATTTTCTCTTAAGGGAAGAAATTACGCAGGGGGCATAGATGGCTACGCTGACGCTTGTAGATGATCGCTTGTCGGACACGAACACTTCGTCCACCAGCCATACCGCAGCAATTCCAACGGCCCTGATCTGCGATAACTTCCTTTTGCGCTCGGGGCTTCGACACATCCTACAGGACACACCGTTTGCTCTCGCCACAGCCGCCTCTGAATCACGATTGCTTCAGCATGCGGCTTTTGAGCCTGCCCTGATCCTTGTCGATACCCATCAAGCCACTGAGCGTCTGCTTGAGATCATCCGGCAGTTGCGAGAGCAGTTCCCGCAGGCGCGGGTCGTGGCTCTGGCGGATCAGTTCGACCTCAGCTTTGTGCGCTCCGGTTATGAGGTTGGGGTGAATGGCTTTTGTTCAGCAGCCAGTGCTGCCGACGTTCTGACCAAGTCGCTTGAACTCGTGATGCTCGGCGAGACCGTACTGCCCTTTGAGGTCCTGCGCCCTTTCGTGGACGGTGCTCGCCAGAACCAGGAGCAGCCTCTCCACGGCAGCATGGCAGGCTCAAATCCGTCTGACCTGAATGCTTGCAAGCTCTCAGTGCGAGAGCGGGAAATCCTGGGATGCTTGACGCAAGGGGAGCCGAACAAGGTCATAGCGCGCAAGCTCGACATCACGGAAGCCACCATCAAGGTCCACGTCAAAGCCATCCTGCGCAAGATCGGAGCGTCCAACCGCACCCAAGCTGCCATCTGGGCCTCTCAGCGCCTGACGCAGCGAGGTGGAGCGTCGGTGAATGACTGAGGTGAAGATTGCGGTGGGAGATCAGGTCCGGGTCCACCTCCATCCAGCCCGTCCATGGAAGAGCTTTTCCGAGGGGGTGGTCAGGCGGGTGGACGTGACCACTCCGGAAGGACGCTTTTTCGTGCTGGAAATCAAAAGTGAGGTCCTTCTCGACCAGCCGCACCGGATCAGGCCCGATTTCCACGATTACGTCCCGTATGAATGCCGGAATGACTTCCCTGGAAGGATCGAGGTCCTGTCCGTAGCAGCCGACCTGGAGCAAGAGCCTACGGTCACTCTACCGTTGATGGACTCACGGGAAGAGGTGAAGCAAGAAGCCGACGAGCAGCATCCGGCTAACGCGCAGACCCATTCCAGGATTGCGGTCGAACAGATACCCGAAGCCGAGACCTTCGCCGAACCAACTCAGGTTGAAATTGAGCATCAGCCTGCCCCAGTACGTGCTGGCCTGATAGCCACCCTGTTTGGGCGGAAAGAATGATGATCGAGGCAGGATTCGCGTGGAAGGAGCGCCGTAAACGTCAAACCCCTGGCACAGCCCAAACATCCAGTTCGCCTGCGCCCTCACGCAGTTGCCTTCTTTCTGCCGCATCCGCCTGTAGCCTGAAAGGACAAGCTTAGAGGCCGATGCACCCCCATGAAGGAACTCGCCCTTGTTGTGGACGAACGAGAGTTGAGTACCATCCGTGCCGCCCTTCTCCTCCTCCAAGAGCACGTTGATGCCCTTCCTGAAGACCTCGCCGAGATGGTAGCGGCGCACGGAGCGCCGATGGCGGTGCCCGAGATTGAGCGTCTCAGCCTTCGTCTTCGCGAGACAGCAAGACCGATCCGGGACTACGCTGAGCGGGAGTTCCCACAGGCGGCGAGGGTTGTTGAGGTGGGGCGGCTTCCCGCAATTCCAGTTACCCAGGGCCGAATGTGAGCGGTGCCGTAGTGCCGAGGGGGTCAACCGTGACTGTACAAAGGACCCCGACGATCCAGGACATGTTCCTCAGACAACTTTGCGACAGTGAAGTTGAGGTTATGATGTTCCTCGTGAACGGGATCAAACTCGTGGGCCGGATCAAACGGTTTGACAGTTATACGGTGCAACTTGCCCGAGGTAGCGGGACACAGGTCGTGTACAAGCATGCGATCTCGGCGATAAACCCAGCAGAGCCCGTTGAACTGTTAGACCCAGCCTCATTTGAGTGAGGAACTCCGTTCTCAAGTCCTTGCTGAAGTTGCGGCTCAGGTTCCGGCTGAAGAACGTCGGCCACGCAAAGGGTGCTTTCTGCCTTCCGACGAAATACGTTTCAGTAACTGCACCATGTCGATCCGACAGGAGCCTCCATGAAGAAGGCACGTAAGCTCTACGAAAGCCCAAGCGGCGACCGCTGGTATCTGGTTGCAGACCCTTCAGGGACTGTGTTCATCCATCATGAAGCCAATCTGGCTTCCGGAGGACGGGTGGAACATGAGGAGCTTGCGGCCTTCCTGCGTCGCGGCTTGGGCCCGGAACAGCAGGAACTGCTGCGTCTGATCGGAACCCTCACCGAGGAGCACCCCGCAGCGACAGGGAAGTGATGGCCACGGCCAAGGTCATCGAACGGCAGAAGCACTTCCCCAAGAAGCGCCGTCACCCCAACCGCCACGGTTAGCTGCACGACTGGAGATCAAGTGCCGAGAGGGTCAGTTATCGCCGGTTCCACGGCCATGCAGGATCGGATTTCTCGTGGACCAGTCGGAGCGCTTCTGAGGACAGGCTGAGCGGAGACTTTGAACCACTCGGCTGGGCCAGCTTTGGGCTACGCCGCTCCTCCCGTTTGTACACGCGCAATGCCTCTGCCGACAGTTTCGGCAACCCCTCACTGACTATTCGCTGACGCAACTCCTGTAGGGTCTTCTCAGGGTCGTCGGGCATGGCTGATCCCGCAGCCGGAAGAGCACGGAATCGATATCAGCGCAGAACGACAAGGAAGGTTCCGTGCTGCTCTAAAGTCGCTGTGCCAGCGCAGCGGTGCACGACTTCAGCATATTGCCCCTCGTAACACTGAACCATGCTCGGAGCTTCTGTGGAGGATAGAAGACAAAATCCTGCTCCATTGATGCTCTACCTGGAAGGACACTGTCCCGGAGCGATGACCATCAAGGAAGGCTGGTTCGATGCAAAAGCCCTTCTCGCGATACTTGGAGGCTGTCGAAGCGCATCTTCCCTCCGAGCATCATCCACTTCTGCGAAACAGCCTCTATTTGGCGATCTTGGATTGGTACACTGATGGCATCGACCCGATAGATGCGGCTGCTCGGATCAGACATGCGGTGACGGGATAGATTTGGCACCCAGGCACGGCGGTCATCGTTGTCGCAGAGGATGTGATATCCCCTTGGAGGCGATGATGGCCCATTCAAAGCAGCCCGATCAGGATACGGGTCTCGAAAACCTGAGCGTTAACAGCAGTCGCCGCAGCGGTGTGAAAGAAGACGGAACCGGCAATTCTGCCCACCAGAATGGGAAGCACGATCCAACCGAGAGTGCGAAGGTGCCGGATCAGCAAATCCCGGTGGAGCAGTCGCCCGAGATTGATGATACGGAAGGGCACCCAACCTAACTAAGCGCCTCCTGTCACTATAACTTGGCATGGGAACGAGACCGTTCAGGTCCATTCTGCCTCTTCGGCTATACTCCCTTTGCGCCGGATACCTCGCTCGGCAAGTGGATTAAATTGTCAGCAAGGCATCGTATTCCTTACTCATAGGAAGCAAGGGATGGCAGTTCCTCAGGCCGTCAGCTTTCACAGCCGCCCACGAGGAGTCGCTTGGACCGGGGTCACAGTCCTTGTCGGGTCTGTTGTTCTTGCCATAGCCCTTCTGGCAACCACCTGACTCGGCGATAACCTGAAGCTTCAGGTCCCAAACCGTTGCGCCTGACCCGCCGCACGGGTCTGCTCTCTGTCGATGCGAGACAGAGCGACTGCAATGTCGAGGGGCAGAGGTTGCTTGATCACATCGGCATAGAAGGAGCGCATGTCCTGCGCAATCCGGCGCAATAGCTCTACGTCTGGGATAGTTGGGCGTCCCTTACTAAGGCCGATCTCGTTTCCCATTACCACCTCCCAGCCTGCCGCTTCTCATGAAATGCAGCGATTCGGCTGAGAAAGAGGCGGGTAGGAAATCGTTAACTATAATCGCCATGGCCTGTGAATAACGGGTATAACCCACGGCCTGCACGTTGCTGGTGCTTGCTGGTGCGCAGCCTCAACCGGAGCCTGGTTCAGTCAGACTTGAAGGAGATCAAGGGATTTCCGTCATGGGGGAATGGCAGTATCGGACCTCCGCTACCATAAGCCCAAGGCCTTTTTCAGCATTTCCCGAGTTGCCGATCAGATCCGGTACCAAGCTGGTACCAACTGGCTCGCACCGAGCGGCCGAAAATTCCCCTGGCTGAACACTGCTCCGAAGGATTGAACGCCCAATTCCTGTTCGGGGGATTCCCAGGTCTTCCCGCGAGCTTGGCTGATCGCAAAGGATCAGTTTCGAAATCCACGATCAGCCTTCACATCCAAGCAGCTGAACCCATTCCCTGGTCCTGACATCATTCGCTGGTACCCAATCCCTCCAGACGGTGCTTAGCGCCTCCATATCCTACGAGGCGAAAGTTTTGAGCCCGTGTGGTCGAATGGGTTGAGCCGTCTATCCTTGGTGCTCGCTCCGCATCTCTGCTTTGGAGGCTTAACGTGCTAAACATAGCCGATGCAGACCTCCGTCGCGCCTGAGGGTATTCGGGCCTTCGTCCCGCCGCACCCGGATCCTGCTCCGGAGAACCTCTCACCGCGCCAACTCGCCTCGCTGATGCGCACCAACAACATTCGTGTCTGGTCGCAGCGGGCCTATGAGGAGGAGGTGGTCGTCCGCCGCTTCTTCGGCCGCTCCTCAGTTCTGTTCAATGCTCCCGACGCAATCCGCCATGTTTTGGTCGACCACCCGGAGGCTTATGGCCGAACCCGCGCCACCCTCCGGATCCTCAAACCGCTGCTCGGGGAAGGGCTGTTCACCAGCGAGGGGCCGTCCTGGCGCCACCAGCGGCGCACCCTGGCGCCGGCCTTCACGCCGCGCTCGGTGGAGCTGCTCATCCCACATATCCGGTCAGTCACGACTGAGATGATCGGTGGTCTTACCGCCGCTGAGAAGGAGCAGGTGGATCTCTTTCCCATGATCCAACGCTTGGCGCTCGAGATTGCGGGCCGCACGATGTTCTCCCTCGAGATGGGGCAGCACGGCCCCGCCCTCCGGGACCAGATCATGCGCTATGGCCAGAGGCTTGGCCGACCGCACCTGTTCGACTTTGTGGTTCCGATCGGCCTCCCCACACCCCACGATCTGGCGCGGGCCTGGTTCCGGCGTGGCTGGATTCGGCTGATCGAGCAGATCCTGGCCGAGAGGCTGACAGCCAAAGCCCATGCGAGTGGTCCGCGCGATCTGCTCGACCTGCTCATGGCCGCCCGTGATCCGGAGAGCGGCCAGGGGTTCTCCCCCCGCCAGCTGCGCGATCAGATCGCCACAATGATTCTAGCCGGACACGAGACCACGGCGGTGGCGCTGTGCTGGTCGGTGTATCTGCTGGCCCAGGTGCCGGAGGTGCAGGAGCGAATCGCCCAGGAGGCTGCCACAGTCCTAGCGGACAGCGGGGAGGAATCCCAACTCAGCAAGCTGACTTACACGCGGGCGGTGCTGGATGAGGTCATGCGCCTCTACCCGCCGGCCTATGTGATCGTCCGGGCAGCCCGCCAGCCAGACAATGTCGCAGGGGTTGTGATGAAGCCAGGCGACCTTGCGATCATCTCGCCTTGGGTGCTGCATCGGCACCAGAAGCGCTGGCATGATCCGGACGCGTTTGTCCCCGAGCGATTTCTGCCCGGTGCCGCAGCCATCGATCGCTTCGCGTACTTGCCCTTTGGTGTCGGGCCTCGCGTGTGCATTGGCGCTCACTTCGCCCTCACCGAGGCGACCTTGGTGCAGGCCGAACTCATGCGCTCGTTCCGGATTGAGCTGGTGACAAGTCGGCCGGTCTTGCCCGTTGCAGTGGTGACCACCCAGCCGGATCACGCGCCGCTGTTCCGCCTGCGACTCCGATAGGCTTCTGCCGGGATGATGAGCTTTCCGGCGTCGGATAACCCTCTAGGTCCATGTATAGGTATCAATTGAGAGGAGGAAGTCATGGCAAGAACGACCAAGTCGGTTAGCCGGCCCGCAAGACGGAGCGGGGAGCTTCCAAGAAGGATCTGTCGCAAGAATTTGTTTCAGAGTTTCAGATACTCTGCCGGAAGTCTTAGTGGCGGAGGGCGGGGTGTTCAAGGGCAGGCATTTTGATCGATCCGTGATCCTGCTCTGCATCCGGTGGTATTTGGCTTATAGCCTCAGCCTCCGGAACTTAGAGGAGATGATGGCAGAGCGCGGCATCTCCGTCGACCACGCGACCATCCACAGATGGGGCATTCGCTACTCACCCGAACTGCTGAAGCGCTTCAATTCATGCAAGCGATCCGTCACTGGCAAGTGGCACATCGATGAGACTTACATCAAGGTTCGCGGGCAGTGGCGGTATCTCTACCGCGCAATCGACAGCAACGGTGATACGGTCGAGTTCTGGTTCAGCGAACGGCGCAACCTGGCAGCCGCCAAGCGGTTCCTGCGCAAGGCTCTCAAGCGGCATGGCCGGCCTGAGAGGATCGTCATCGACGGCAGCCAAACCAATCAGGAAGCCATCATGTCGTGTGATGTCGAGAGCCGGTTGCAGGACCGGTCAAGGCGCAAGCTGAAGCCGATCCGGATCCGGCGAAGTGCCTACCTGAACAATCGCATCGAACAGGATCATCGAGCCATCAAGAGGCGAGTGCGGCCAATGCTCGGGTTCAAGGCGATGAATAGCGCTCGTGTGATCCTGGGCGGCATTGAGATGATCCACATGATGCGCAAGCAGCAGGCGATCTACGCCCGGAATCCGCAGCCCTCACTCGCCGAGCAGTTTGAGAGGCTTGCTGCCTGAAGCCAAGGCGATGCTCCAACCATTCTCTCGCATCCTTTCCAGATTTGCGACACAGCCGGCCACTCTCGTAGTCAACAAGCTGCGTGGCGGCCTGAAGATCGCTGCCGTCAAGGCTCCCGGCTTCGGCGACCGTCGCAAGGCCATGCTTGAGGACATCGCGATACTGACCGCCGGTCAGACCATCTCGGAAGACCTTGGCATCAAGCTCGAGAATGTCACCCTCGATATGCTGGGTCGGGCCAAGACCATTAGGGTGGAGAAGGAAAACACCACCATTGTCAGCGGGGCGGGCGACCGGCGGGACATCGAGGCACGCATCCAGCAGATCAAGGCACAGATCGAGGAGACCACCTCGGACTACGACCGTGAGAAGCTGCAGGAGCGCCTCGCCAAGCTCGCCGGGGGCGTTGCAGTGATCCGTGTCGGCGGGAGCACCGAGATTGAGGTGAAGGAAAAGAAGGATCGCGTCGACGACGCGCTGCACGCCACGAAGGCGGCGGTTGAGGAGGGCATTGTTCCCGGTGGCGGCACTGCTCTGCTGCGCGCCAAGGCGGCGGTCGCCAAGCTGAAGAGCGACAACCCGGACATCCAGGCCGGCATCAACATTGTGCTGCGCGCGCTTGAGGCTCCGATTCGCCAGATCGCCGAGAATGCTGGCGTCGAAGGCTCGATCGTGGTCGGCAAGATCACGGACAACACGCAGTCCGAAACCTTTGGCTTTGATGCTCAGACGGAGGAGTTCGTGGATCTGCTGCAAGCCGGTATTGTGGATCCAGCGAAGGTCGTCCGCACGGCTCTCCAGGATGCTTCTTCGGTTGCTGGCCTCCTCGTCACCACCGAGGCTATGGTGGCCGAGTTGCCGAAGAAGGAATCCGCTCCGGCGATGCCGGGTGGAGGAATGGGCGGCATGGACTTCTAACCCAGACAGCGAAGCAAGGCCCTGGAGACACCCGGGCCTTGCTCTTATGCCTCTACTGGCCTGTTACCGGATAGCTTTTGCCAGCCGGCTGTGTTTAGCGCTGAAGCCTCGGATCTTTCATCGGATGCATTGCCTGGACTGATCCGAGGCCTGTTTAGGATCGTCTCAGACGAGCGCTCAGGGCCTCTCCTTGGGAGAGGCCAAACGCAGGATGGATCGAGCTGATGTCCGTGGCACAGGCGTCTGGTCTCCACAAATCCGCTCGCAGATGGACCAGGGAACGTGTCCCGCAGCTTGGCCTGAAATGGTCACATTCGTGCGCAACCTCAGTGGTGACGCTTCGTTAATTATTTCTGCGCCCAAGGCCGCCAATGCTCCGACCTCTTGTTGCCCTTGCCCTCGTGCTCGCGACACCAACCTTCGCTCAGACCTATAGTCGTCCAGAGATCATCCGCGGGCCCTGCCGCCCTGATGGCTGCGACGAGTTCGCCATCCTGGCGGCCTCTCCCCTGACCGAGACAGGGGAGGGCACACTCATGCAGACCCGGGTGAAGACCTTCCATGCGAGTTCATCTGGACGCAGGGAACTCAGCGAGGAGAACGGGTATGTGTACTGCTCGCGAACCAGGCCGGCGATCGTGGCCGAGAAGGCTGGGCGCACGATGGCGTTTTATCTCGCGTCGTTCGCCACGAAGGAGAGCCGTGAGACCATCCGCCAGAACGCCAACTTCCATGCCCTGTACTTCAGCATCTGCCATGGCCTGGAAGCAGGCCGGGCAGCAGTCCAAAACCTGCCGGGTGTGGCCCATGAGCTTGGCTACCGGGTTGCGCTACCCCAGTCGCAGTCCGTGGCCCTGAACCGGGTCGAGGATATCCTGCCGCCCGAGAGCCGGCGCTCAGCCGAGGCTAGACATGACCTGCGCCCGGTTCCCCCGGTGAGCATGCCGCCGGGCGCTGCACGGCGGGACTGGGC
>NZ_JAGPUP010000447.1:0-15030 GCF_018069605.1 Microvirga sp. HBU67558
CTCTACGGTGAGGGCGGCAACGACACCCTGTACGGCCGGGGCGGCGGCGACTACCTGTTCGGGGGTGCCGGCGACGACCTCCTCGACAGCGGCTTCGGCTGCGACGTGCTGAACGGCGGGGCGGGGGCGGACACGTTCCGGTTCAGCACGGGCCTGGGTGCGGGCAACGTGGACACGATCCAGGACTTCTCGGCCGCGGAGGGCGACCGGATCGTGCTCAGCCGCAACGTGTTCATGGACGTGGGTTCAGGGGCTCTCTCGAGCGCCTCTTTCAGCCTGGGCGCGGCCACGAGCTTCGATCACCACATCCTGTACGTCCAGTCCACCGGCGAGCTGTTCTACGACGTCGACGGCTCGGGCGGCGTGGCAGCAATCAAGTTCGCGATGCTCGCCGCCGGGACCACTCTCAGCGCGGCGAACTTCCTCGTCATGTAGGCCACTGCGCACTAGGTACGAGACAATTGGCTCGAAGCCGATTTGGTATGAAAAGGCGCAGCATCGGCTGCGCCTTTTCATTCGCAGGAATACTTGGTCCCATCGATGTCCCGAGACGAGAACGACCTGATGATTGCCCGCTGCAAAGTCCCACCATGCACGCTCGCCTGTTCATCATGTATGCGCTCTCGCACGTGACGGATCCTGTCGCAATGTTATCGCAATCGACTTCCTGATCTGGTAAGCCAAGCGCTTGGCCCGCAGGCGGCGGTGAGGTTTGCCAAAGTCGAGAGATGAACTGGCGACTGGACGCTGCCGCTGAAAGGCAGCAGATCATGAAAACAGAAAAAGGCGCGACCGAAGGGTCGCGCCTTTTTGCTGATGGGACATCGATTGCTTCGTCAGCCGCTTATTCCCGTTGCCGGGCTCAAGTCTCAAGCCGCCTCTTCCGTGGTGCCGAGGCGCTTGTCCAGGTACTCGTCCACGGCCACCATCAGCTCGTCGACCCGACCGTCGAAGAAGTGGTTGGCGCCGTCGATCACGGCATGTTCGAGCTTCACGCCCTTCTGGGTCTTCACCTTCTCGATGACGCTGACCACGTCCTTCACCGGGGCGACCCGGTCCTCCGAGCCGTGCACGAAAAGTCCGGAGGACGGGCAGGGGGCGAGGAACGAGAAATCGTAGCGGTTCGCCATCGCGGCGATCGAGATGAAGCCTTCGATCTCAGGGCGGCGCATGAGGAGCTGCATGCCGATCCAGGCGCCGAAGGAGACGCCGGCGATCCAGCAGGCGCGGGCGTCCGGGTTCATGGCCTGGGCCCAGTCCAGGGCCGCTGCAGCGTCGGAGAGCTCACCCTGACCATGGTCGAAGGCTCCCTGGCTGCGGCCGACGCCGCGGAAGTTGAAGCGCAGGACCGAAAAGCCGCGCTTCACGAAGTCATAGTACAGGTTGTAGACGATCTGGTTGTTCATCGTCCCGCCGAATTGCGGGTGCGGGTGCAGGATGATGGCGATGGGAGCGCCCTTCTCCTTGGCAGGCTGGTAGCGTCCCTCGATGCGACCGGCAGGACCCGTGAAGATGACTTCAGGCATATACGCGAACCTCTTGAGCGCCCCTCCTGATGAAGGGGGAAAACGGCGGGCGACCTTGACTCCAGGCCGCGGTTCCTCATAAAAGAACCCTTAGAACCATTCTAAAGTGTTCCAATGTTTCATGAATCCGTGCATCGACGGGCATGGGGAGAAACATGGGACAGATGTGGTTGGGGTGCTTTAGCACGGCAACCAGGGTCGATTGCAAGAATTTCGTGAGGCTCCAAGCAGCTATGGCTCCCGGCCAGCGCACATATCTGGACCATAACGCGACCTCGCCCGTCCGGCCCGAGGTCGCCGAGGCTGTCCTGCGCGCGCTCCAGCTTCCGGGAAACGCCTCGTCGGTCCATGCGGAGGGGCGCGCCGCCCGGGCCGAGATCGAGAAGGCCCGCGAGAAGGTGGCGGGGCTCGTCGGTGCCAAGGCGAAGAACGTCGTGTTCACGAGCGGCGGGACCGAGGCGGCCAATCTCGTCCTGACCCCGGGCTTCCGCAGTTTGGGGCAGAAAGGGGCCGGGAGGCTCCTCGTCGGCGCGACTGAACACCCCTGTGTGCTCAAGGGTCACCGCTTCCCCTTCGAGGCGGTCGAAACCGTCCCTGTCGACCAGCATGGCGTCCTTGATCTGGCCTGGCTCAAGGCCCACTTGGGGAAAGCAGGCGACGAGCGGGTTCTGGTCTCGGTTCAGCTTGCCAACAACGAAACCGGCGTGGTGCAGCCCGTGTCCGACGCCGCCCGGCTGGTCCACGAGCATGGCGGACTGATCCACACCGATGCGGTTCAGGCGGCCGGCAAGATCCGGGTCGACATGGCCGAACTGGGCGTCGATGCGATGACGCTCTCCGCCCACAAGATCGGCGGTCCCAAGGGGACCGGGGCGGTGATTCTGGCCTCGGACCAGTTGGAGATCGCCGACAGGCTGCTCCGTGGCGGCGGCCAGGAGAAGGGTGTCCGGGCCGGCACCGAGAACGTGGCGGCCATTGCGGGCTTCGGGGCTGCGGCCGAGCTGGCTCTGGCCAGCCTGGAGCAGGAAGCCCGCCGTGTTCGGGCGCTGCGGGACGACGCCGAGGCGCGGGTCCGGCGGGTCGCGCCCGATGCACTTGTTGTGTCTTCCGCTGCGGAAAGGTTGCCTAATACCTTCGCCTTTGCCATACCCGGCCTCAGGGCCGAGACGGCGTTGATCGCCTTCGATCTGGCGGGGGTGGCCCTATCGTCCGGTTCGGCCTGCTCGTCCGGAAAGGTCAAGCGATCGCATGTGCTCGACGCCATGGGGGTCGAGCCCGCCCTGGCCGAGGGCGTTTTGCGTGTGAGTTTGGGGTGGACGACCACACAAGAGGACTTAATCCGCTTCGCGGAGGCGTGCGAACGGGTGGTCGGCACCTTATATAAGCGGAAGGCGAGCGCGGCCTGACAGACCGTATCGCGTTCCATGTCATCAACCCGCGGCCCTTGAAGCCGTGAGCGGTGGGAGAGACGAATGCCTGCAGTGCAGGAAACGATCGATCAGGTTCGTCTGATCGATGTCGATCAGTACAAGTACGGCTTCGAGACCGAAGTCGAGATGGAGAAGGCCCCGAAGGGGCTCTCCGAGGACGTCATCCGGTTCATCTCGGGCAAGAAGGGCGAGCCGGAGTGGATGCTCCAGTGGCGGCTCGACGCTTATAAGCGCTGGCTCACCATGAAGGAGCCGAACTGGGCGCGCGTGTCGTACGACAAGATCGACTATAACGACATCTACTACTATGCCGCGCCGAAGAAGAACCCGGCGCCGAAGTCCCTCGACGAGGTCGATCCCGAGATCCTCAAGACCTACGAGAAGCTTGGCATCCCGCTGCGGGAGCAGGAGATCCTGGCCGGCGTCGAGCCGGAGCGCCGGGTCGCCGTGGACGCGGTGTTCGACAGCGTGTCGGTCGCCACGACCTTCAAGGAGGAGCTTGCGAAGGCGGGCGTGATCTTCATGCCGATCTCCGAGGCGATCCGGGAATATCCGGACCTCGTGCGCCAGTATCTCGGCTCGGTCGTGCCGGTGACGGACAATTTCTTCGCCACCCTGAACTCGGCCGTCTTCACGGACGGTTCGTTCGTCTACATCCCGCCGGGCGTGCGCTGCCCGATGGAGCTGTCGACCTACTTCCGCATCAACGAGAAAAACACCGGCCAGTTCGAGCGGACGCTCATCATCGCCGACAAGGGCTCCTACGTGTCCTATCTCGAGGGCTGCACGGCTCCGAAGCGCGACGAGAACCAGCTCCACGCCGCCGTGGTCGAGCTGATCGCCCTCGACGATGCCGAGATCAAGTATTCGACGGTCCAGAACTGGTATCCGGGCGATGCCGAGGGCCGGGGAGGCATCTACAACTTCGTGACCAAGCGCGGCGATTGCCGCGGCAGGAACTCGGTCATCACCTGGACGCAGGTGGAGACGGGCTCCGCGATCACCTGGAAGTATCCGTCCTGCATCCTGCGCGGCGACAACTCGCGCGGAGAGTTCTACTCGATCGCCGTGTCGAACGGAAAGCAGCAGGTCGATTCCGGCACCAAGATGATCCATCTGGGCAAGAACACCACGAGCCGGATCATCTCGAAGGGAATCGCGGCGGGCAAGTCCGAGAACACCTATCGCGGCCTCGTGTCGGCTCACCGCAAGGCGACCGGCGCGCGCAACTTCACGAACTGCGACTCCCTCCTCATCGGCAACCAGTGCGGCGCGCACACGGTACCCTATATCGAGTCGAAGAATGCCACCGCGGTGTTCGAGCACGAGGCGACCACATCGAAGATCTCGGAAGATCAGATGTTCTATTGCCAGCAGCGCGGCCTCTCGGAAGAGGAGGCGACGGCGCTCATCGTGAACGGCTTCGTGAAGGACGTTCTGCAGCAGCTCCCCATGGAGTTCGCCGTCGAGGCGCAGAAGCTGATCTCGATCTCGCTGGAAGGCTCGGTCGGTTAATTCAGGAAACGGGACGTGGATGCCCAGGGCAGAAGCCCGGGCGCGACGCGATAGCTTCAAAGCCCGTCATGGCCGGACTCGATCCGGCCATCCACGCGCAAACAACGGAATATTCAGATGCTCGAAATCAAGAACCTGGTCGTCCAGATCGAGGACAAGCGCATTCTCAATGGCCTCAACCTCACGGTGAATAAGGGTGAGGTCGCCGCCATCATGGGGCCCAACGGCTCGGGCAAGTCGACCCTGTCCTACGTGATCGCCGGCAAGGAGGACTACGAGGTCCTTGACGGCGAGATCCTGCTCGACGGCCAGAACCTGCTCGAGATGGAGCCGGACCAGCGCGCCGCCGCTGGCGTGTTCCTGGCCTTCCAGTATCCGCTGGAGATCCCCGGGGTCGCTTCGATGACGTTCCTGAAGGCCACCCTCAACGCCCAGCGCAAGGCGCGCGGCGAGCAGGAGCTGACCACGCCGGACTTCATCAAGCGCGTCAACGCCGCAGCCACCCAGCTCGAAATCCCGAAAGACATGCTCAAGCGCGCCCTCAATGTCGGCTTCTCCGGCGGCGAGAAGAAGCGCATGGAGATCCTGCAGATGGCGCTGCTCCAGCCGTCCTTCTGCATCCTGGACGAGACGGATTCCGGCCTCGACATCGACGCGCTGCGCATCGTGTCCGAGGGCGTGAACGCGCTCCGCTCGCCCGACCGCGCCTTCCTGGTCATCACCCATTACCAGCGCCTCCTAAACCACATTGTGCCGGATACCGTGCACGTGATGCATGCGGGCCGCATCGTGAAGTCGGGCGGCAAGGAGCTGGCGCTCGAACTCGAGGCGAACGGCTACGCCGACTACCGCGAAACCGAGGCCGCGTAACATGGCTGACGTCACTCTCATGAAGACGCCGGCGGAAACTGCGCTGGCGCAGGCTTTCGAGAGCGCCAAGACGACGCTTCCCGGTACCGGGGAGTCGCGGGCTCAGGCCTTCGAGCAATTCAACTCGCGCGGTCTGCCGCACCGCCGGGTCGAGGAGTTCAAGTACACCGACCTGCGGGCGCTCCTGCGCGAGATCGCGCCGTTCGCCGTCGCACCGTCAGCCGACGAGGCCAGATCCGCTCTCGAGGGCGCGAAGGCGCTCAAGGAAGTCGAGGCTCTGCAGGTTCCCTTCGTGAACGGTCACTTCGTTCGCGCCGCGGTGGACTTCCCCGGCCTACCGGACAACGTCGAGATCGTGCCCCTGGCTGAAGCGCTGACGAACGGCCACGACTGGCTGGCGCACTTAAGCCCGGTGCCGTGGGCGAACGATAACCCGGTCTATCAGCTGAACACCTCCTTCATGGCCGATGGGGTGATGATCCGGATCGCCGGTCCGGTCGACACGCCGGTCCATCTGCGCTTCGTGACGGCGGCGAACTCGGCCGTCGCCACGGCGACCCGCGTGCTCGTGGTCGTCGAGGAGGGCGCGTCCGTGACCCTGCTCGAAACGCACGAGAGCACCGACAGGGCCAACCATCAGCCGAACGACGTAGTCGAGGTGATCGCGGGCGACCGCACCAACGTTCAGCACGTGCGCGTCAACGCCGAGGGCGACAGGACGCTGGCTCTGTCCACCCTGGCGGTCAAGATCGGGGGTGACGCCGTCTTCAACAGCATCAACGTGGTGGCGGGCGCCGCAACCTCGCGGCACCAGGTTTTCGCCGTTCTGAACGGCGAGAACACGAATCTGCGCGTCAACGGCGCGACGATGCTGAAGGGTTCCCAGCTCGGCGATTCGACCCTCGTGGTCGAGCACGGGGCTCCCCATTGCGAAAGCCGCGAGCTGTTCAAGACCGTGATCGACAACGAGGCGACCGGAGTTTTCCAGGGCAAGATCATCGTTCCGCATCATGCCCAGAAGACCGACGGCCGCATGATGTCGGCGGCGCTCCTCCTCGAAGAGGGCGGCTCCATGAACAACAAGCCGGAGCTCGAAATTTTCGCCGACGACGTGCAGTGCGCCCACGGGGCCACCTGTGGTCAGCTCGACGAGGATCTCCTGTTCTACCTCATGGCGCGCGGGCTGCCGAAGAAGGAAGCCGAAAGCCTCCTGGTTCAGGCCTTCCTGGGTGAGGCGCTGGAGTTCGTCGAGAACGAGCCCGCCCGCGAGGCGCTCGTCGAGACGGTCGAGAGCTGGCTGAAGGCTCGGGCGTAAAGGAACTCAACGCGTCATGGCCGGCCTCGTGCCGGCCATCCCGGTTCGGTGGGGCGCAGCGCGTCTCATCATCGGGATCACCGGCACGAGGCCGGCGATGACGGTGGTGGAGAGAAAACGGCAATGAACGCACCTGTGAAGCCATACGACGTCGAAGCCATCCGGGCGGAGTTCCCGATCCTGGCGCAAGAGGTCTATGGCAAGCCGCTGGTCTACCTGGACAACGCTGCGTCGGCCCAGAAGCCGCGCGCGGTGATCGACGCGATGGTCAACACGATGCAGACCGGCTACGCCAACGTTCATCGCGGCCTCCATCACATGGCGAACGTGGCGACCGAGGGGTTCGAGCGCGCGCGTGAAACCGTGCGGGACTTCCTCAACGCCGAGTCGGTCGACGAGATCGTCTTCACCAAATCGGCCACCGAAGCCTACAACCTCGTGGCGGATTCCTTCGGACGCCTCGGCATCGGGGAGGGCGACGAGATCATCCTCTCCATTATGGAGCACCATTCCAACATCGTGCCCTGGCACTTCCTGCGTGAGCGGAAGGGTGCGGTCATCAAATGGGCGCCGGTGGATGACGACGGCAACTTCCTCGTCGAGGAGTTCGAGAAGCTCTTCACGCCGCGGACCAAGATCGTCGCCATCACCCACATGTCGAACGTGCTGGGCACCGTGACGCCCGCGAAGGAGATCGTTCGCATCGCCCATGCCCATGGCGTGCCGGTTCTGATCGACGGCGCCCAGGGAGCCGTGCACCTGCAGGTCGATGTGCGCGATCTGGACGCGGATTTCTACGTGTTCACCGGCCACAAGGTCTATGGGCCGACCGGCATAGGGGTTCTCTACGGCAAGCGCGAATGGCTCGCGAAGCTGCCGCCCTATTCGGGAGGAGGCGAGATGATCCGCGAGGTGCGCCAGGACGCGATCACCTACAACGACCCGCCGCACCGGTTCGAGGCGGGCACTCCCCCGATCATCGAGGCCATCGGCCTCGACGCGGCCCTGCGGTTCATGATTCAGCTCGGCCGTGAGAACATTCAGGCGCACGAGTCCGCGCTGTCGGCCTATGCCCACGAGCGCCTCGGCGCCATGAATTCGGTGCGCATCATCGGTCGCGCCAGGGGGAAGGGCGCGATCCTGGCCTTCGAGATGAAGAATGCGCACGCCCATGACGTCGCCACCGTCATCGACCGGCAGGGCGTGGCGGTTCGCGCGGGCACCCACTGCGCCATGCCGCTCCTGGAGCGTTTCGGCGCAACCTCGACCTGCCGCGCGTCCTTTGGCCTCTACAACACCATGCAAGAAGTCGATAAGCTGGCGGACGCCCTGCAGAAGGCGGAAGCCCTGTTCGCGTGAGGATTGACCTGTGAACGACCTATCTCCGACCAACGCGCCGCAGGTGTCTCCCGGCTCTGGGATCCCGCCGGAGGAACTCGACCGCATGACGGACGACATCGTCGCGGCGCTGAAAACCGTCTATGATCCCGAAATTCCGGCCGACATCTACGAGCTCGGCCTGATCTACCGGGTCGACATCGACGACGACCGAAACGTCGCCATCGACATGACCCTGACGGCCCCGGGCTGCCCCGTGGCCGGCGAGATGCCGGGCTGGGTGGAGAACGCCGTATCCACCGTCCAGGGGGTTCAGAGCGTCAAGGTCAGCATGGTGTTCGATCCGCCGTGGGACCAGAGCCGCATGTCCGACGAGGCCCGCGTCGCCCTCGACATGTGGTAGACCCGTCGGGTTCGCCTTTCGGATCTGAGTGTGATGGCCGGGCGCGTCCCGGCCATCTGCATTTCCGGGTTGCCAGGGCGTCACGTCCGGTTGATGGAGACGCCGCCGTCGACGAGGAGCGCCGTTCCGGTCGTGAAGCTGGAGGCATCCGAGGCAAGGTACAGCGCCGATCGGGCGATCTCCTCGGGGCGCGCCCGGCGCTTCAGCGCGTGCAGGCCCTCGACGAAAGCCAGCGCCTCGGGCGTACCAACCCAGGCCTCCGCCAGGGGCGTATCGGTGCCCCCGGGCAGCAGGGCGTTCACGCGGACGCCTCTCGGCCCGAATTCGCTGGCAAGCGACTGCGTGAGCCCGATCAGCCCCGACTTGCTGGCCGCGTAGGCGGCGACGCCCGGCATTCCGGCCGTGTAGCCGACGAAGGTCGAGGTGAAGATGAGAGAGCCTCCGCCCCGGTCGAGCATGGCCGGGATCTGGTACTTCGCCCCCAGGAAGGGCGCGGTGAGGTTGGTCGCCAGCGTCTCGTTCCAGCCGGCGAGGGACAGGCCGGGCGTCGGGCCCATCTCGCCGTTCGTGCCCGCATTGTTGAAGGCGATGTCGAGCCCGCCGAAATGGTGGATCGCCGCGTGAACGAGTTTCTCGGCCAGAGCTTCGTCCCTGATGTCGCCGGCCACCGCGATGGCCCGTCCGCCGTCCCTCTCGATCTCGCCGACGAGCGCCTCGAGCGCGTCGGATCGCCGTGCCGTGACGATGACGTTCGCGCCCTCCTGGGCAAACAACCTGGCCGTCGCGCGGCCAATCCCAGAGCTCGCACCCGTCACGATGGCCGTCTTATTCATGAGTGTGGTCACAGAAATCCCTTTCCCTTCATGAGCTGAGTGCTCGGGACCGGGATGACAGCTCGCGCTTCGGGGTCCGACCCGTTTCCTGCGCCCGATTTCTGTGGCGTCACCGCTCGGGTTGGCGGGCGGGCTCGTGCAGGGGCTTCGGTTCCTGCGGGCGGTCGGGCGCTGCGGAAGGGTGGCGCTGCGGGGAGCTCTCGTCCTGATCGTCGTCGGCGATCTCGTCCGCCTCCTCGACGGAGGACAGCACAGGCTCGCGCGGGGCATCCGGAACGGCCGCGAACATGGCTCGGGCGATCTCCTGCTCGCCCATCACGACCCGTGTCGCGCCGTACCTCTCCACATGCTCCTCTTGCGCCACGGAATGCACGCGCACGATGATCGGCAGATCCGGATTGATCGTCCGGGCCTGCTCGACCACCTGGCCGCTTTCGAAGGCGTCCGGGATCGCGATGAGCAGGCAGCGTGCCGCCCTGATGTTGGCGGCTGCCGCCACCTCGGGATCGGCGGCGTTGCCCATGATGATCGTCTGGCCGTCCTTCTGCAGGTCGGCCACTTGGTTCTTGTCCATCTCGACCACCAGGAACGGTGTTCCCGAGGAGGCCAGCTTTCGGCTGATGAACTTGCCGACCCGGCCGTGACCCACGAGCACTACGTGATCCGTCAGGGGCGTGACGGAGAGAGGTTCCTGGGCGGCGGCCGCAGCCGCCCTTTCGGCCGCGAGGGCCTCCTTCTCGGCCGCAGCGGCATCCGCCGTCGCCTGCGCCCTTGCGGTTTCCTTTCTCGACGACCAGCGGTCGAGCAGGCTGAAGAGGAAGGGGTTCATCAGGATCGACAGGATGGCGCCGGCCAGGACCAGGTCGCGTCCCTTCTCGGGCATGAGCTGGAGTTCGACGCCCAGGCCCGCGAGGATGAAGGAGAATTCGCCGATCTGGGCGAGGCTCGCGGCAATCGTCAACGCGGTCGAGTTCGGGTGGCGGAAGAGCCGGACGATGGCGAAAGCGGCGAGCGACTTGCCGACGACGATGATCAGGAATGTCGCCAGAACCGGGCCAAAGTCGTTGATGAGGATCATCGGGTCGAACAGCATGCCGACCGAGACGAAGAACAGCACCGCGAAGGCATCGCGCAGGGGCAGGGTTTCCGACGCCGCCCGGTGGCTGAGCTCGGACTCGCTCAGGACCATCCCGGCGAAGAAGGCCCCGAGCGCGAATGACACGCCGAACAGCTCTGCCGCTCCGAAGGCTGCGCCGAGCGCGATGGCGAGGACCGCGAGGCGGAACAGTTCACGGGAGCCCGTATGGGCCACGTAGTGGAGAATCCACGGAATCACCCGGCGCCCGACGATCAGCATGATCGCCACGAAGGCCACGACCTTGCCGAGGGTGATTCCCAGCGAGATGACGATCGATTCGAGGTCGGCCGACGCGCTGGACGCGGCCTCCGCGAAGGCGGGCAGCAGCACGAGCGTCAGGACCATGGCCAGATCCTCGACGATCAGCCATCCGACGGCGATATGGCCGCGCTCGGTCTCGACGAGCCGGCGCTCCTGGAGGGCGCGCAGCAGCACCACGGTACTGGCCACCGAGAGCGCCAGCCCGAAGACGAGACCGGCGCCGATGCTCCAGCCCATGAGCCAGGCGAGCCCGATGCCGAGAGCGGTCGCGCTGGCGATCTGGACCACCGCGCCCGGAATCGCGATGGCCTTCACGGACAGGAGGTCCTTCAGGGAGAAATGAAGTCCGACCCCGAACATCAGGAGGATGACGCCGATCTCGGCGAGCTGGTTGGCCAGTCCCTGATCGGCCACGTAGCCGGGGGTGAAGGGGCCGGCGAGGACCCCCGCGAGGAGGTACCCGATGAGGGGGGAAAGACGGAAACGGTGTGCTACAGCTCCAAGAGCGAATGCCAACACGAGGCCGACGACAATGGTTGATATCAGCGGCGTGTGATGCGGCATCTGCTCTCCTTGGACTGTGGCGGTGTTCGGGAATGGGGTAGACCCGATATGGTCGACCTCGGCCGTTGGGGCAACCCTGAACGGTCTCGACGTTTGAGGTTTCAGCCCTTATCTATGAGGGATCGAACTCGTTCTGCCCGGGCCTTGAACCCGGCTGCCAGGAGAGAAGGCTAATGGCACTACCCGGCTTCAAGGTCGTGACCTTGACCGACGCGGCGGCGAACCGCGTCAAGGACATCATCGGCAAGGCGGACCGTCCCATCGTGGGCGTTCGCGTTGGCGTCAAGAACGGCGGCTGCGCCGGCATGTCCTACACCATGGAATATGCGGAGAGCGTCAGCCCGCTCGACGAGGTGGTCGAGGACAAGGGCGTGACCGTCCTGATCGATCCCAAGGCCGTGCTGTTCCTGCTCGGCACGGAAATGGACTTCCAGACGACCAAGATGTCGTCCCAATTCGTCTTCAACAACCCCAACCAGACCTCGGCATGCGGCTGCGGGGAGTCGGTGGCGATCACGCCCGCAACGCCCGCCGCACTCCAGTCGGCCGGGTGATCCATGGATGCCGAGGATGTCCGAGACATCTTCCGCGGTTTCGGACCCGTTTCCATCCGCCGGATGTTCGGCGGCCAGGGGGTATATCAGGGCGAGCTGATGTTCGCCCTGGTGGCGTCCGACGAGATCTATCTCAAGGTTGACGAGGAGAGCGTCGGGTTCTTCCGTGCCCAGGGATCTCAGCCGTTTACCTTCCAGACCCGGGACGGCCGGACGACGCTGACGAGTTACTGGCGCATGCCGGAATCGGCCCTCGACGACCCCGACGAAGCGGCTGAACTCGCGATAATGGCCCTGGCGGCTGCCCGGCGGGCGAAAGCCTCCAAGGTTCGCAAAACCGGCAGGACTGCGTCGGGGCAGAGGTCCCGGAGGACCGCCTCGAAGCCGGTCACATAGCCCGTCGTGCCGACCTCCGGGTCGGCACTCAACGATGCACCAACCAAGAGCTGAGCGTCGGATCCGATGCCCTAGTCGCCCTGCTTGGCTTTCTTGGCCAGTACAGGTCGCATGAGGAAGGCCGGCACGTGATCGCCGAGCCCGATCACCTTTTCGTCTCCATCATCGTCCCGCCGCGAGCGCCCCTGATGGCTCCGATCCGGGGAACGCTCGCCGCGCTCCTGCCGAGGCCGGCGGCTCTGCTGCTCTTCGCGGGGAGTCTGGACGGCCCGTGGGGCCGGGGCCTCTTCGCGAGGCTCCTCCGTGCGTCCACGGCTCCGCTCCGACGACCGCACCTTGACCTTGCGGCCCCGCGAGCGCTCCTCTCCCCGGCCGCCGCGGCGGCGAGACGAGCCTTCCGACGGCGGACGCTCGGCGAGTGTTGGGCCCTGCCACTCGATCGGCTGGCCAATCAGTTTCTCGATCGCGGACAGGGATTTCTCGTCGCTCGGACCGACCAGCGTGAAGGACTGGCCACTCCGACCGGCGCGGCCTGTACGGCCGATCCGGTGGACATAATCCTCGGCGTGGTGGGGGACGTCGTAGTTGAACACGTGGCTGACTGCCGGAATGTCCAGGCCTCGGGCCGCCACGTCGCTCGCCACCAGGAGGGGGGTCTCTCCGGTGCGGAAGCTGTCGAGGGCCGCCATGCGGGCATGCTGGTCCATGTCGCCATGGAGGGCGACGGCGCTGAAGCCGTGCTTCTGCAAGGATCGATGGAGAACGGCCACGTCGCGCTTGCGATTGCAGAACACGATGGCGTTCTGCAGGTCCGTGGCGCTTCGAATCAGGTCTCGCAGGGTTTCGCGCTTCTCGTAATCCTCGCGACCGGTCGCCACCAGGCGCTGAGTGATCGTCGAAGCGGTCGAGGCGGCGCGGGCAACCTCCACCTTCACCGGGTTGTGAAGGAAGGCATCTGCCAGACGCTGGATCTCCGGCGGCATCGTGGCGGAGAAGAACAGGGTCTGGCGGGTGAACGGAACGAGCTTCACGATACGTTCAATATCGGGAATGAAGCCCATGTCGAGCATCCGATCGGCTTCGTCGATCACCAGAAGCTCGACACCCGTGAGCAGGAGCTTCCCGCGCTCGAAGTGGTCCAGCAGCCGGCCCGGGGTCGCGATCAGCACGTCGACACCGCGGGTGATCTTGGCGTCCTGATCGCCGAACGATACGCCACCTATCAGCAGGGCGACGGAGAGACGGTGGTTGACCCCATATTTGTCGAAGTTGTCCTCGACCTGGGCGGCCAGCTCACGGGTCGGCTCGAGAATCAGCGTGCGCGGCATGCGGGCCCGCGCCCTGCCGGATTCGAGCAGGGTGAGCATCGGGAGCGTGAAGGCCGCTGTCTTGCCCGTGCCGGTCTGTGCGATGCCCAGCACGTCGCGACGGGAAAGGACGTGGGGAATGGCCTGGGCCTGAATGGGCGTCGGTTCCGTATATCCGGCGCTTGCTACGGCCTGTTGAACTTTATCGCTAAGTCCGAGTTCGGCGAACGACATGAATGCTAATTACCGTTGAGGGCTGGGCGCGCTCTAAAAGTGCCGGCCGCGCTCTACGGCAACAAACAGGCGCGTGTCTGGTTTCACCTGAGGCTCTTGCTCAAGTTGAGGAGTGGCCGGACCATAAGATAAGCTATGCGCTTGTCAATCCAGGGAAACTTGCCAGAAGGCAACAAAAGGAAGGTTTGAATGGCAGAATCGCTCGTTCTGATTCCCGGATTGGCCTGCACAGCCCGGCTCTTCGAGCCCCAGATCGCTGCCCTCGGGGCGGGGCGCACGATCGTCCTGGCGGAGCATGCGCTCGATGATTCGATTGCCGCCATTGCGTCGCGGCTCCTCCGCGCCGCGCCGGACAGGTTCGCGCTCGCAGGGCTTTCCATGGGCGGCTACATCGCCATGGAAGTCATGCGCCAGGCACCGGAACGGGTGGAGCGGCTTGCCCTGCTCGATACGAGCGCCCGGCCCGATATCCCGGAGGCGAGCCGGGACCGCGAGCGGTTGATCGCATTGGCCCAAGCTGGGCGACTCGAGGAGATCCATGCTGCGCTCTGGCCCCGCTTGGTGCATCCGGATCACCGAAACGACGCGGATCTTCAGGCCGTCCTGCTGGACATGATGCGAGACACCGGTCCCGACGCTTACATCCGGCAGCAGCGGGCGATCATGGCACGCGCCGATTCCCGCATCTCCCTGCCAGTGATCGAGATCCCGACCCTGGTGCTGGTCGGGGAGGGCGACGCCATCACGCCGATCGAGATTGCCCGCGAGATGGCCGAGATGATCGAATGGGCCTCGCTCGTTGTGATTCCCGGGGCTGGACATCTGTCGACGCTCGAGCAGCCGGAGCGGGTCACGCACGCTCTCCAATTATGGCTGAACCAGGATTAACCATAGTTCCGCCTGCGCCTTGCGAAGCTTCCCAAGGATATGGTCAATGATTGGTTACCCGCCCCGTCGGGCGCGGCACTGCGGGCTTGCCTTTGTGGTAAGTAGCTGAAAAACGGTCGCTATTTCTATCTTCGCTTTGGGCGACAGGCGTCTTGAATGCGCTGACGAATGGGTCAATTCGGGGCGCAAGCGGCGGCTGGCGCGAAAAGCTTTGCTTCTCGCCCCAACTGTGGCAGGAAAGTGACAGACGCCCGGGCAAGTCTGGGCTACAAGCGGCGTCACATCCTTCTAACAGATGGACTAAGACCAATGAAAAAGATCCTCCTCTCTTCGGTTGCTCTCCTCGGCCTCGCCACTGGCGCCATGGCTGCTGACCTTCCGTCCCGCCGCGCTCCGGCTCCGATTGTTGCCGCTGTTCCGGTGTTCACCTGGACGGGCTTCTACGTGGGTGTGAACGC
>NZ_JAGPUP010000448.1:0-15127 GCF_018069605.1 Microvirga sp. HBU67558
CCCAGCTTCCCAAGATGGCGCTTGAGGGTTTTGTACCTCTTGCCGTCCTCGAGGCTGATCAGGAACTCCGGCGTGACGGACCTGCGGATCGAAATGGCCGGCTCTGGCCGGGCAGGTTCTGTCTGCTTGGGAGTAACTAATCCCTGGAGCGCAGCGTGCACGGACGCAATCACGGCCGGCAGATCGGCGCGATGGACGGCATTGTTCGCAACGTACGACGCAACGATATCAGCGGTGATACTGGCTAGATCGAGGATCGGCGGATTGGTTTGGTTCATGGTCATTCACAACGTGCCAAGTGAGAGTCAGGCGCAGAGACGCAATCATTGCGATCCGGCTAGAGAGACAATCTGCGGTTCTCACTAATATCTCTCTGCTCTAGTCGCCGGGACCAGTAAATGGAAGCGCCCTGGCCGTGACGGGTCTCAGGAAATCTCGGCCAGGGCGCCGTGATATCCGTAGGGGGCAAAATTACGGAGCCACACCGGATAAGCTAAGCTGTTCCCGCGGACGGTCAACTGAGCGACCGGAGTGAGTCTCCATTCCTGAAACGCTCAACCCTCGGCATCGGGAGTAGTCCAGAGACAGGAGCACCCGGGCTGAGGAGATCGGATAAACCGTCAACCAGGAGCATCCAGATATGACGATACCGTTCGGCATAAGCTGCGAATTTCGGCGGGTCGCTCTCATTTCGGTGGAGCCCGGAGGCGCAGATATCAGCTGCCAGCCCGAGCATCCACGCAGACTAAAAGCGAAGCTTTCTGAGCAAATATCTGCTGCTTGGGGAACCAGTCGGCTACAATCGAATTATTCGAACATGCGGACCCATCATTATCCCCGCATTCCCCTTGTGCAGATGGGTCCAAGACTTACGAGTTACATATTGCTCGACCCGGCGCTTGAAAAAGCGGCCGGGTTCTTTTTAGCTCAATTACTCCATCCCATCTTCGATGGCGAGACAGGATGATTTTACCTGACCAGCCCCACCGCACGACGAGGAGAGCCTGATCCATCCTCCTGCTCAGAGGCCCGTCAGGGCTGTCTTACTGCAAGGCTGGAAAAGCCCGGCGGTCGGGCCTGGTTCCAAGAGCCGTGATAGCGGGCTCGCCAGCAGTCGGCCCCTGATCTCAGAAAGAGACAGTGGCGAAGTTGTCTCAGCCGATCTCTCCAGGGTCGACCACGACCGATCTTTGCCTATTTAGGAGGCATTATTTTGAGATCTTGGCCTTAGGAACAAAGACCGTTGCTTCCGCTTTCGTCGGGCATGCCTGGCCCGAACCCCCACCCGCGTGCTCTCATTCTTGTCGTCGAAGACGAGCCGCTCGTCCGCATGACCCTCGTGGATGTGCTGGAGGATGCCGGCTTCAAGGTAATCGAAGCCGCCCATGCCGACGAGGCCCTGCGGGTGCTGAGTGCCGTCTCGGGCATCCATGCGGTGGTCACCGACGTGGAGATGCCACGGGGCAGCATCAACGGCTTCGAGCTGGCCCGCAGGGTCCGCTCGGATCGCCAGGACATCGGGATCCTGATCGCGTCCGGCCGGGCCGCGCCCAAGTCAGGGGACCTACCGGAGGGAGCCTTGTTCCTCGGCAAGCCGGTGCACCCCGAGACGCTCGTGCGCCTGCTCAACACGCTCTTGACCTTGGATCAGACCTGACGTTCGGGAGAACCTCTTCGCCGGCCAGCGTGAGATCTAATCTCAGTGGCACATCTCGAAAGAAACACTTTGGTCAGTTCATGAGGTGGTAAGCGGACCTTCATTTCATATGCGGTTCGTTACTCTTGGACCCGTTCCGGCCCTTCGACGGATTACCTGGGATATCACTTCCCTTGAAGTCAGAGTGTGCGGTCACGTCCCGGAAGCGGTCATCTCGTAGTCCAAAGCCATGGATCTGGGAATGGCCTAGACCAGAGTCCTGATGTTGAGGTTTGACTCTCAATCGTCATCGGCCAGGTGTCCGTGCTATCAGCAAGTCCACGACTTCCTCAGCAGGCATCGGAGATCCGAAATAGTAGCCCTGTCCCAAGTCGCAGCCGTGCAGCCTGAGAAATGAGGCTTGGGCGGCCGTCTCGACACCTTCGGCTACCACCCTCATCCCGAGACTCTGCCCAAGGCTCAGGACTGCTTTGACAATGGCCGCATCTCCTTCGTCCGTCTCCAGGTCACGCACAAACGAGCATCAATCTTGATGACATTGACCGGAAACTGCTTCAGGTGCGACAGTGAGGCATAGCCGGTGCCGAAATCATCAAGAGCAACGGAAATCCCCCCTTCGCTCAAAACACGCAATGTCTTTTCGACGTTCTTGATATCGCGGTCGAGAAACACCGTCTCGGTGACCTCGATCCCGAGCCGGCTCGTCGGAATGTCTGCCTTGCGAAGGCTGTCGAGAACACGTTCGGCATAGTCATCGCGCCGGAACTCGGCAGAGGAGGCATTGATGGAGATCTTGCCGATATCGAGGCCCGCATCGAGCCAGCTACGCATGTCATGGATCACGCACGAGAGCATGCGATCCCCAACCGCGATCCCCAGTTCATTGTCATCGAATGCGGGAGCGATTGTGCTAGGAGGCTGGATTCCCAAACGGGGATGGCGCCATCGCAGGAGCGCTTCGAAACCAGTCAGCTTGCCTGAACGCAGGTCCACTTTCGGCTGGTAGAATGGCACGATCCACTCGCGTGCCATCGCTTGGCGGGCAACTTCCAGTGCTGAGGCCCGTTTCTGCGCCTCATCCCTCATGGCCGGCTTGAACATCTCATACAGACCACGTCCCGCAGCCTTGCAGCTAAACAGCGCAAGATCGGCCTGCTTCAGAAGTTCGTCTGAACTTGTCCCCTGCAGGCCGGAGATGACGCCTCCGATGCTGGCGCGAGCCTCCTGCACCCTGGTGCCGAGCCGGAGCGGTTCCCGCAAGCGAGCCTGAATGGCCCTGGCGACCCGCGCCACATCGTCTTCGGTTGCGGTACCGTGCAAAATGACAGCGAACTCGTCGCCGTCCAGCCGAGTCACCGTGTCAGACGTCCCGACCAGATGGACCAGACATTCACCGAAAGCCTTGAGGAGCTCGTCACCGGCATCATGGCCGAATCTGTCGTTGATCTGCTTGAAGTCATCCAAGTCCATGATCAGCAGGCCGATCGTCTGCCCTCTTTCATCGGCTTGTTGCAGGACCTGCCGTAGACGTTCCTGAAAGAACCTGCGGTTGGGCAAGCCGGTGAGGTCGTCCTGATACGCAGCCTGACGGAGCTGCTCCTTGGCAACCTTGTGCTCGTGAATGTCCTCGAACGTGCCGTACCATCGCACGATGGTGCCCGTCTCGTCGCGTTGGGCTCCGGCCCGGGCGCGGAACCATCGATGGACGCCATCAGGGGTCTTGACCCGGTACTCGCATTCGTAGGGCTGTCCCGTGGACAGGCTCATGCGCCGGGTCTCGTTGAGACGGGGCCTGTCCTCCGGATGGACGAGTCGCATCCAGTCACCGCGGAGCACCTCCTCAAGGGGAATGCCAATCACGTCGTCCCAACCAGGGCCGACATGGAGGATCTTTCCCTCGGCATCCGACATCCAGGGAACCTGCCGGCTGAGCTTGACCGCGTGCTGGGAGAGCTTCTCGCTCTCCTCCAGTGTCAGAACAAACGGCTCCTGCCGGTCTTCACGGGAAGCTTTGACTTCTGGGACAGGGATTGTGTGACCGTTCCCGCTGGCATCATTCGTCGACCGGAGCATCCTACCCAAAGCGGGATGCACGCGCCTGAGGGCACGGAGCATCAGCAGAAAAGCTGCTTTCATCGGGTTGTCTTGAATGACGGCATGGCGGGGATGAACAGGAGTTACCGCTCGCAATGGGCCGAAGTGATCGTGGATTCAACTGTTTCCGGATGGATTCGATCTGCGACGAATCGTCGAGAGCAAAAATTGCCTTGAACGCCGAGTGACAAATGTGGGGCGTCAGCCGGGAGGGCAATCTTTGCTCTTGATTGGTATGATCGCGAGTTCTCCGCCAAGGACCGGGACAAATCCGATCCCCGCCTGCTCCAGGGTGCCGCGGATGGCCAGCAGAATCCGACCATCGCGGCTCTGTGCGTCCTCAACCCGGCGGATTGTCGAGAGCGATATGCCGGACTTGTCCGCCAGCTCGCGGACGGACCATCCAAGAATGCCCCGGGCGGCCCGCACCTGCCACGATCTGAGCTGGCCATTGGCATGTGGCGGGAGAACGCCTTGCGGCGGACCGGTGAACGTTCCCTCGGGCTCGCGGCCCGGGCCGGAAACCCGCTGAGCGGCGCCCATCCACTCGACAGGGGTGCCTTCCTCATTGAGGACAGGGCAAATGCTGCTTCTGAACCAATGGTATTCGCCGGCCCTGTCCCGAACACGGTACTCGTAGGACGACACCAGGCGCGTATCCATGATGCGCTGTACGGTCTCGCGAATCCGTTCCCTGTCGGCGGGATGGACCGCGTTGAGCCAGCCCCAACCTTGGATCTGATCGATGTCTTGCCCCGTCAAGGCCCGCCACTCCGGCGAGTCGGAAACCCTCCCGTCGGGACTGACGGTCCAGACAAAATCGCCCGCGGCCTTCATGAGCGCCTGATGACGAGCATCGAGTTCCCGCAAGGCCCTCCTGGTTTCCTGGCTCGCGAACTCCGCTTCCTTCTGGGACGTCATGTTAAAGGTGATGCCGATCACGTGATCCGCCCCGCCATACGCAGCTGGCATGACCCTGACCCGCGAGCGAAGCCAGACAACCCTGCCGTCCTTATTGGTCCGTCGGTACTCGGAACTGAATGCCTTCCCTGAGTGCCGCGTGGCCCGCACCAGGGCTTCGATCTTCGCGCGGTCGTCAGGGTGGATGCTGCTCTGAAACTCCTCGACCGTTTCCGAGCCGACGCCGAGGATCCCCTGGGCGTTGTCTGAGCGCGTGACCTGCCCGGTTTCCAGATTGAAGTCCCAGGTTACCATGGGACCTTCGAAGCGGGCCTGGCGCAGTCGCTCCTCGTGAACCCGCAGCAGTTCCTCCATCTCCCGTTTGGCGTGAATATCCTCGGCGGTCCCGACCCATTCCCGCACCGGTCCGTCCTGAGGCTTGATCGGCACTGCCTTGCAGAGCACCCAGCGGTACTGGCCGCTCCGGTGCTGGAGGCGAAAGCTCATCTCAAAGTACGAGCCGATCCGCACCGCCTCATCCCAGGTGGCTCCGACGGCATCCACGTCCTTGGGGTGAATTGCAGCAAGCCACCCCCGGCCTGTGCAGTCGTTGACAGGCCGGCCGGTGAAGTTGGCCCAGGACTGCGCCTCAATGGCGTCTCCTTGCGACGTCGCCCGCCATTCACCGATGCTGCTGGCCAAGGCCAGAGCGCGATAGCGCTCCTCACGGGCCGACAACTCCGCCTGGGCCTCGCGGATATTCGTGATGTCGATCAGCATGCCGGCGGCCCAACTGGCCTTGCCGGCCTGATCGCGGAAGACCTCGCCCTTGCTGGCGACCCATCGCACGGTGCCTTGCGGCTGAATGATACGAAACTCGGAGTCGATGTATTGGCCTCGATCGGCCAGAACCTGGCTGGCGGCGGCGCTCGTCGCCCGGTCCTCAGGGTGGACCATCCCCAGGAAGAGATCGTAGGATGGTGCCACGGACCGGGGCTCCAGACCCATGACGCGGAACAAGCCATCCGACCATGTGACGCCACCTGTGTTGCAATCCCATTCCCAGTAACCAAAGGGGGGCTGGGCCCTGCCGTGGTCGATCGGGTCCGGGCCCTCATGCGTCTGAGCGGCGTTATCCATCGGCTTCATCTGTGGGGGAAATCTCGGGCTCTGGGGCTTTGCAGTGGCGGGAAGGAAGACACTGTCGCCATCGTCCAGCGGCCGGTATCCTCCGGATCCAGGTTTTTCCGGCGTTCGGTAGAGGTCGGGGCAGGTCAGAGCAAATTCTGCTCTTCACTCCTCCTTCGCGCAAGCCGGAGGCGCCCGCAAGAACATTTTTTGCCTTCGCCCGGTCGCTCCAGAAGGCTCGACTGGTCGGTCGCGGCAATTATCGGCATATTGGCGCCGCGGCATGTAACAAACTCAAGGCATGGCTCAGTAAACATGCCGGATTTTGGTTGTCGTCGTGACCCGCCGGTCAAGCAACTGCCGGCGAACTGCGAACACCCTGAACTCCTGCGATGCCGATGCGGTGGTATTTCAATCTCACGGACGGAATTGACATCATCCACGACAACGAGGGCGTGGAGGTATCCTGCCCTGACGAGGCCTTGCTACATGCGTGCAGGGCCGTCGAGGAACTCAGCAACGACGATCCATCGGCCTCGAGTGAATGGCAGGGGTGGTGGCTTGAGATCGTCGATGGTTTGGGGGTTTCGGTCAAAAGCCTTCCGCTCGACGGGCCATTCCTTCAGCACTGAGGCCAACCGCACGGCTTCGCAGATCATGTGAGCTGTCAGGCGTGTGCATGCCCAGACGGGACCAGGACCCAGTCGGATTTGGAGACCGCAATGCCTAGTACGCTTGGCACTCCCACCGGACTTGCCTGGGCCGGGATGAGCCCCGACGGCGACGAGGAGCGCATCATCCGCGCCTATGTTCAGCTGGCCGTCACGCGCTGGGAGGCGCACGGCTTCCGCACGGTGACGGTTGCCCGGTTCGGCGCACTGGAGGTGCGACTGACAGAAATCCTGGAAGAGCAAAGGCTCCCAAACAGGCCACGGCTCTGGCTGGAACTCTGTTCACCCGCAAGACACCTCATCATCGACAGTTGCGGATGCACTGAACTCGACGAATCCGAGCTGGCTCAGGTGGCGGAGTTCATGGCCGCCGCCAGGCAGCGAACCCAGGAGTTCCACCAAGAGGATGCGATTTCGCCCGACTGCATGTGGGAGGTCCTTCGCTCTGGACCTTTTCGTCGTCCCCGTGCCGAGCCGGGAAATCCCGCCAGACGGCGCAGGGCTCACCTGCACGAGGGGTGACATGCCACGCTTCTATTTCGATGTCTGGGAGGGAGCAGAATGCATGCCCGATCCGGAAGGTCTTGAACTTGATAGCCTGGAGGCGGCCGAACACGAGGCGACGCAGACTGTGCTGACGCTCGGACGGGATTGGCTGCCACGAGCCTGGGAGGTTCGCGTCGAGGTCAGGGACGAACAGTCTCAGATGCGGCTGACCTTGAGGGTCACACTGACCGTGGAGCGGCCAGGATGAAGGTTCTGGAACCGGCGGAATACATGGTTAGGTGGTGCGGGAACTCTTCGTCCTTCTGACGAATCTCTTCAGGATGCATGCCATGACCTAAACGACCGCTCATGGCACTCCTGAGACGTAGGCGCTTTGTCTGCTTCGGCGCTCGAGGGTTGACGTTCAGCGAGGGGACTGAATGCGTATGTCTGGCCCAGACATTCGAAGATTTATTTTACATCATTAGGCCGGCCTATAAGGCTGCATTTCACTTCTATGGGTTTACATACATCTCTGTCTTGACCGTCAGGATTTCGGATATGCAACGAAAACTAGCAAGTATCCTCAAGCAATGGAGGCTGAAGCCTGTCTCACGTTGCTGGTGGCTGAGCTAACGAGCTCGGCGGAGCGGGCAATTTCGCCCATGCTACGGCTCACGGAAGACACGCTGTAAGAGGCGGTCTTCATGCTTGCTGACATCTCCCGCGTGACAGCCGATTGCTCCTCCACAGCTGCAGATATCGCCACTGAGATTTCATTGACCCGTTCGACGGTCGCTGTGATCGCGTCGATGGAACTGACCACTTCCTGAGTGGCCGCTTGGGTCTGACTGATCTGGCTGCTGATTTCCTCCGTGGCTTTGGCAGTCTGGGTTGCAAGTTCCTTGACCTCCGCCGCCACCACGGCAAAACCTCTGCCGGCCTCGCCCGCCCGCGCGGCCTCGATCGTCGCATTGAGGGCCAAAAGGTTGGTTTGACCGGCGATATTGTTGATCAGCTGGACCACACTGCCGATCTTCTCAGCCATGGCAGCAAGAGCTTGGACATTGGCATTGGTTTGCCGTCCCTGAGCTACCGCTTGCTTCGAAATGTCTAAAGCTTGGTTGACCTGCTGGCTGATCTCGTTGACAGACACCGCCAGTTCATCGGCTCCGGCTGCGACAGCTTGGACATTGGCGGATGTTTCACTCGACGCACTCGCCGCATTGTTGGTCTGCATCGTCACATCGGAAGCTGCTTGTGAGATGTCCTCAAGATCCCTCGCGATGGCCGCTTGTATCTCAGTCCGTCGCAGACGCTCCTGGACCGCGTCTGTGATGTCGGTTGCAAACTTCACGATCTTGTAAGGGCGGCCATCCGGGCACAGAATGGGATTGTAAGATGCTAGGATCCAAACCTCGCGGTTGCCTCTTGCCAGCCGCTTGTACCTGTCGACTGTGAACTCGCCTCTGTTAAGCTTGGCCCAGAACTCGCGATACTCGTTGCTCTCCGCAACTCCCGGTGTCGCGAACATGGAGTGATGGCGGCCCTGGATCTCGTCCAAGCGGTAGCCCATCAGGGTCAGGAAGGTCTCGTTGGCGGTCAGGATCGTGCCATCCAGATTGAACTCAATGACGGCCTGAACACGGCTGATCGCATCGATCTTGCCCTCGAAGTCGGCGATGCGCATCTTTTCCTGCGTGACGTCCGTGGCGAACTTCACGACCTTGTAAGGCTTGCCGTTACGCCCGAACACAGGATTGTAGGTGGCCTGGATGTAGACGCTCTTGCCGTCCTTGCTGATGCGCTTGAATTCCGCAGACTGGTATTCGCCCCGGCCAAGCCTGGCCCAGAACTCCTTGTAGTGAGCGCTCGTCCGTTCGGTTGGGTCAACGAACAGGCTGTGATGCCGTCCCTTGATCTCATCGAGGGTATATCCCATCACGGCTAGGAAGTTCTTGTTCGCGTTCAGGATTGTGCCATCGAGCTCAAACTCGATCACCGCTTGGGACCGGTTTAGGGCCTCAACCTGAGCCTTCATCTCTCGTGCGGACAGAAACGCGAACATGGCCCCTAACTCCCTTAGTGTTTTTTGCGCGCATGCCACCGCTCGCTCCGCGAGGGCATGAGCGCCAAAGGGGAGGGTGGAATGCATCAGCGGCGGGGTTGTCCCCGCTTAAGCTGATCTAATTTTAAGCAGGAGTTCTTAATAAGGGATTATATCAGGCATAAACTCATGACAGCATCAATGGCCAGGTCGGCGCGGCCGAACACCTGGATTGGTGCCTGCTTCGAATACGAATTCCACTCCCGCCCGCTCTAGAGCTCCACGGATCGCTTCGGCGCTTACATTGTTTGTGCCTAAGTCGCCGACCTTCGCCTCAAGGCGCTTCACCGTGATCGGAGCCACCCCTGCCGCTTCGGCAAGCTCTCGGACGGACCAGTTTACCATGCCACGTCCTGCGCGGACCTGTGCCGCGGTCAGAGTAGGCTCAATCTGGAAATCGAGATTGACATCCCTTGGCCTTATGGCTTCGGCATCAGCCAAACCTGTCTGCTGTAGGTGATGGAGCCACAATTCGTCCACCGCCAGTCGTGCCAGGTTCGCGAGCAGTCTCATTTGACCGGGCGTGAAGTCACGAGGCACATGATCGACGAGGCAAATTGAGCCAATCCGAATCCCAGGCTCGGTGACAAACGGAGCGCCAGCGTAAAAGCGAAGGGGGGGAGTGGCTGTCACATAGGGATGGTCTGTGAAGCGCCGGTCGGCCTTGGCGTCGTTCACCACGAACACCTCATCGTGCATGATGGTGTAGTTGCAAAAGGACGGCTCCCGAGGTTCCTCCAAGAGGTCTGGCTGAGAGCCGCTTTTGATCCAGGCGGATCGCTCACCGAGGAAAACCATCAGCACCACCGGCACTTGGAACAGGTCCTGTGCGATGGAGCAGATCCTGTCCATGCCAGACGGGAGCCGACCCTCGAGGATCCTGAGGCGGTGCAAAGCGTCCAGCCGCTCGGCCTCATTGGCAGGGATCGGATAATGTAACGTCATGGCGGAAGATGGTCTTGTGAGAGATCACGATGACAGAGATGAGAAGGCCCTAATTTTGAGCGGTACGAGGATGGTTTGTAAAGTGCGAGGCTCGGGTTCACGCTCAGATGCTGACTTCGGAGTGCCGTTTACTATGATTTAATTAAGGAAGAGCTAAAATGGCTCACCTCATTGCCGAGGCAAGCCTGTTTCGGCATGATTGCTCTGTCTCAAGATGGCAGGTTGAGCGGTGCGCCTCTCGGCGCCCGGTCATAGGCATGATGCCGCCTCTGTCATGCCGGTGTGAGCCCGGTATTCCCCTTGTCCTGGTCACCAAAACAGGCCGCGATCCTTTGGCTCGGCTGCCGCGGACGTTTCATAATGCAAAGCGATCTTCGAGCAATGAGTAGAGCATGTTCGATTCAGGACGGGTCGGAAGACACTCGCCTGAACGCTTTGTATGAGTTGAACCTGCTCGATACAGCACCTAGTGAGAGCTTCGACCGGATCACCCGGATGGCGAGCCAGTTGTTCAATCTGCCAATTGCTGCAGTTTCCCTCACCGACAGGGACCGGCAATGGTTCAAGTCGCGGGTCGGCGTTGATTATTGGCAGATCCCACGGGAGAAGGCCCCTTGCAGGCGGGTCGCGGAAAGCGCTGACCTGCTCGTGATCCCGGATTTCGATAAAGACGAGTACTACAAGGATAGCCTCCTCGCTCATTCCGGGATCCGCTTCTATGCAGGAGCGCCGCTGATGACACGGGATGGACATGCACTTGGCGCGATGTGCGTACTTGGCACTGAGCCCCGGACAGTCACAGAGCAGGAGATGGCAGCGCTCAAAGATCTCGCCGCGATCGTTATGGCTCAGATTGAGTTGCAGCATGCTTTCGGCCGGATCGACCCGGTCAGTGGCCTCTCCAATCGAAACCAGTTTGTTGAAGATGTTGAGGATCTGGCGCGGGATTATCCTGGGGAGCCACGGCTCGCAGTGGCCGTCGATCTGATTGATCCTACCCAACACACGGCAGCGCTCCACGCAATCGGTCCAGCGTTCACCGATGACCTGATAAGGACTGCAAGTCAGCGCCTGCGCCGTCTCGTCAGCCAGACGACACCGGTCTATCAGATCGGTCCAACCCATCTTGGCTACCTCCTTCCAAGTCTCAATGATGGGGATCTGGTTGCCGAAGCCACCCGAATACGGGAGGAACTGGCCACGGTCTCTGGAGCCCAGAGCACACCATTGGCCATTCGGGCGGCTCTCGGCGTGGCGCCGTTCCGACTTGGGGAGGCAACCCCGCAGGACATGCTGCGAGCGGCCCACAGTGCGGCTCAGGATGCACGCAATGCCGGGGAAGCGCTCAGCGTCTACTCAGCGTCCCGCGACGAAGCCCATCGTCGCCGCTTCCAGCTCTTGTCCGACTTTCCAGATGCGCTTGCCGCCCCCGATCAACTGAGCCTCGTGTTCCAGCCCCGGATGGATCAGCGGTCCGGGCGTTGCATAGGGGCGGAGGCGCTGCTGCGGTGGCGCCATCCGACCCTTGGACATGTTTCTCCAGGAGAGTTCATCCCGATCATCGAGCAGACGGCTCTTTCCCGTGACATGACGGAGTGGGTCGTAACCGCTGCCCTAGGGCAACTCGCCACTTGGCGGACGGAAGGCAGTGACCTGACCCTGTCAGTCAACATCTCTGCAGCAAACTTGGACGAAGACGACTTTTCCTCCCGCCTCATTGCCATGGCTCGCCAAAGCAACGTTCCGCCGCAGGCCTTTGAGCTGGAACTGACCGAGAGTGAAATCATCCGCAAGGGCCACAGTGCGCTAGAGCAGATGAACGCACTGAGAGTCGCTGGTTTTCGGATCGCCATTGACGATTTCGGCACCGGATACAGCAGCTTATCCTACTTGGAGAAGATCCCAGCTAATGTTGTGAAGATCGACCGCTCATTTGTGCAGGATTTGGGCAGCCCTGGTCGCAGCGTCACGGTTGTTGGCGCTACGATCTCGCTCATCCGCAGTCTTGGATTTCGGGTGGTTGCCGAGGGTGTCGAGACACAGCAGGCTTATGACACCCTGCTTCGTCTCGGATGTGATGAAGCCCAAGGCTACCTGATTGCCCGGCCGCTTCCCTCCCAGGAATTTCAGGGTTGGTTGCAACATGCCAGGTGCTCAAAACGACTCGTTGCGTGATGCTCTCTGAAGGACTTTAGGTAAATCCTTCATCAAAATGCTGAGTGGCCACTTCTGGCACGTTCCGGAATTAAGCCGAACGTCAGCTCCGGCAGGGAACACCGGACGTTCCCAGAGGGCAGGGGACCGTCAGTGCTTGACCCAACTCGGACGCCACAACGACTCAGTCACAGACTCCGAAGGTGGCCGAGACCAAACCGACCGCTTCCGGAGCTAGGAGGCTGAAGACTGCCCTTGAAAACCTACGAGCCACCCAGCGCTCATCCCTGATCGATCACCGCCGATCAGCAGGGAATTGTTCGAACGGCCAACAGCGGCGCAGCTCGCTGCCGTTCTCCAGGTGACCGGGACCAAGCTTACGGAACTTGGACGGGTCTGACCCGCCCATAGCGCGATCAGCACCTTTTGACTGGGTGGCCGAAGAGCCGCAGATTCACCAGCGACCGTCCGCCTGACGCTGACGGAGGGCAAGTTCGTCATCGCTTGGGGGCTTTGTGGCAAAACTGCCGGTGCGAACCTCTCCATTACGCACAAACGATGCGAAGTGGACGCCCTTCGGCGAGTGCGCCTGCTCGACCAGCGTCCAGGACCGGGCTGTCGCCGGATCGCCCGAGTACCAGCGCTTGCCACGCCCAAGCATGACCGGGAAGGTGATCAATGCCAGCTGATCGACAAGGCCTGCGGGAAGCAGCGCCTGATAGAGCATGCTGCTGCCCTGAATAAGCAGGTCCGGTCCATCGCTGGCCTTGAGGCGTGCGACAGCCTCGGCGGGGTCGCCGGCGAGCCGCTGGCTGTTGTTCCACGTCAGCGGCCGGTCGGACGATGTCACAACATGTTTTCGAACGGCATTGAACGTCTCGCCGATCGGCTGGTCGCCGTTGTGCGGCCAGTAAGCGGCGAAGATCTCGTACGTTCGCCGGCCAAGCAGAAGCTCATAGCTGCCGCCCAGCAGCCGCCCCATCGGCCCGTCCAGCGTGTCGTCGAAATAGGGGAACACCCAGCCGCCGTGCGCAAAGCCGGTCTGATCCTCCTCGGGTCCGCCTGGTGCCTGGATCACGCCGTCGAGCGACTGGAACAGGGAGCCGATGATTTTACGCATCGACGGCTACTCCTTGCTCCGCAGCCTCGATCCGGGCGATGTCGATCTTGCGCATCGTCATCATCGCTTCGAACGCTCGCCTGGCCGCGGCCTTGTCAGGATTGCTGTTGGCCCGCAGCAGCCCACGGGGTGTGATCTGCCACGAAAACCCCCAGCGATCCTTGCACCAGCCGCAGGCACTTTCCTGCCCGCCATTGCTGACGATGGCGTTCCAATATCGGTCCGTCTCGTCCTGATCGTCGGTCAGGACCATGAAGCTGACCGCCTCATTAGCTTTGAAATTGGGCCCGCCGTTCAGGCCGACGAACCGCCGGCCGAGCACGGTGAACTCGACCGTGAGTTCGGTGCCCTCTGTTCCACCCGGAAAGTCCGACGGGGCGTGCATGGGAGTGCCAACACTGCTGTCGGGAAAGGTTGCGGCGTAGAACTCCGCAGCCTTGCGGGCTTCTCCGTGATCGAACCACAGGCAGGTCATGAGCTTGTCGTTGGCCATGATATTTCTCCTTACCGACGCGGGCCGACCAATCCGAAGGCGGCGCCCTGGGGGTCAACAGCGGTCAGCGAATACTCGCCGCCCGGGATTTCGCTGGGGCCATGAAGGATCGTACCACCGCCGGCCCGCACGGCGTCCGCGGCCCGGTCGATGTCGCCGACTCCGATGTAGAAGGTCCACGCAGCCTGGGGCACCTGCGGCATCCTCGGCATGATGGCGCCGATCATGGTCTCGCCGTGGTAGAGGAAGCGGTAGGAGCCGAAGTCGCCCATATCCATGTCGCCCTCCTGCCGCCAGCCAAAGTGCCGGGTGTAGAAGGCGACCGACCGATCCTGGTCGCTTGCCTGCAGCTCGTTCCAGCGGACGTGCTGCGGACGATCGACGGAGAAGACGTCGCTCTCCACATCAGGCCGACCGGCGGGCGCGGTTGGTGTCATCAGGTAGAAGGGCGCGCCGTCGGGATCAGTCACCATGGCGATGCGCCCAACGCCGCGAATGTCGTGGGCCGGCATCAGCGTCCGCCCACCGTCCTCCTCGATCCGGGCGACCGCCGCATCGACATCGGGGACGCCGAGGTAGCCGAGCCAGCACGGCCGCGCGCCATGCCCCTGCATCTCCTCGGTGAGCCGCAACACGCCGCCGCTGTTGCCGCCATCGCTTCGGGAAATCATCCGGTAGTCCATCTCGCCTGACGGCTGCGCCTCGATGGTCCAGCCCGCGACCACCGCGTCGTAGAAGCGCTTGGACCCGTCCGGGTCAGGGGTCATCAGCTCATACCAGATGAAGCTGCCCGCAGGATTGGCCATCGTCCCTACTCCGCCGCCGTATCGAGGATCGGGCGGAAGCCGCCCCAGAACATGCGCTTGCCGTCGAACGGCATCGGAGTGCTCTGCTCAGGATCCGCTGCCATCATCCTGGCCCAGCCCGCATCCCGGGTCGCCTTGTCGGGCCACTGAATGTAGGAATAGACGACCTCTTCCCCGTCCTGGGCCTGCACGGCGCGCCAGTAGTCAGTCACTTCGCCGTTCGGCACGTCGTCGCCCCAGGCCTCGAGCACCCGGACCGCACCATACTCCTTAAACTTGCCGGCCATACGCTGGGCCAAAGCCAGGTAGTCCGCCTTCTTCTCCGACGGGACCGGCACGACAAAGCCGTCGGTGTAGCCGGCCGTGCCCGAGCTATCCTCATCGACAATAGTGTCGAAGCCGCCGAAGATCATGCGCTTGCCGTCGAACGGCATCTGCTCGCCCATGGCCTGCATGCGTGAATCGGTCATGATCTTGTGGTTGGCGGCGTCCCGGATCTCTTTCGACGGATACTCGATCCAGCTGAACACCACGGTCTCGTCGTCCTTGGCCTGCACCGAGCGGCG
>NZ_JAGPUP010000449.1:0-15291 GCF_018069605.1 Microvirga sp. HBU67558
CTTGGACAAAGAGGGAAGGTGCGGCAAAAACACACGATGGCCTTGCAACAATACCAATTTCTTCAACCGCAGATAACACTTTCCTCGAATTATACAACCCGAGGCTGCGATACGGCGGTCCCGCACCTGTCGCAAGGACAGGACCCGGACGGAATCCAGCTCACAGCCCGAACAGCTTCTCGAAGAAGTTCTTCTCGCGGCTGGCGCGTCGCTGCGGGGCGGGCTGGATCCAGGCATTGTCGCCGGTTCCCGCATTGGCGTAGCGCGAATCGGACCCGCCATTCGCCACCGGCACGTCGTCCCGGAACCGCTCGCTGCCCGGAAGCGGCACGGGCTGCTTGTCCTTCAGGGCCACCTTCATGAAATTGTGCCAGACCTCGCTCGGCAGGTTGCCGCCGCTGACCCGCTTGGTGAGCGTGCCGTCGTCGTTGCCGAGCCAGACCCCCGCCACGAGGTTGCCCGTAAAGCCCACGAACCAGGCATCCTTGTAGTCGTCGGTGGTCCCGGTCTTGCCCGCCATGGGCCAGCCGGGAACCTGCGCCGACCGGGCGGTGCCGACCACGAAGGTGTTGTGCATCATCTCGTTCATCATCGCGACCGCGCTGGCGTCGATGACGCGGCCTAGGCCGCCCGCGCCCGGGCGCTTGTAGATCAGCTTGCCGTCCGTCGTCTTCACCTGCGAGATCACGTAGGGCAGGACCCCGGCGCCGCCGTTGGCGAAGGCCGCATAGGCGCTCACCAGCTCGAGCGGCGTCACCTCCGAGGTGCCGAGCGCCAGGGAGCCGTTGGCCTGCAGGGGCGACGAGATCCCGAGCCGCTGGGCGGTCTGCACCACGTTCTTCGGCCCGACCTCCATGTTGAGCTTCACCGCGATGGTGTTGAGGGACAGGGCCAGCGCGTCGCGCAGGGCGATCGGCCCGCGATACTTGCGGTCGTAGTTCTTGGGCGCCCAGCCGCCGAAATTGACCGGTCCGTCCTCGAGAACCATGTCGGGCGTATAGCCCCGCTCCACGGCGGTCAGGTAGACGAAGGGCTTGAAGGACGAGCCCGGCTGCCGGCGCGCGGTGGTGGCCCGGTTGAACTGGCTCGTCTCGTAATTGCGGCCGCCCACCAGGGCCTTGACCGCGCCGTCCGGCTGCAGGGCCACGAAGGCGCCCTGGCTCACGTTGAATTTCTGGCCCTTGGCGTCGAGCTCCTCCACCAGGACGCGCTCGGCGGTCGCCTGCAGGGAGGGTTCGATGGTGGTCGAGACCACGATGTCGGATTCGACGTTGCCGACGAAGTCGTCGAGCACGTCCATCACGTAGTCGGCCGCGTAATTGGCCGAGCCAGCCCCGTTCGCATGAACCGGCTCGGCGGGTGCGCCGAGGGCCGTCTTGGTCATGCCCGGCGTGATGAAGCCGAGCTCGTTCATGGCCGCGATCACCAGCTCCGCGCGGGCCTGAGCGCGCTCGGGATTGCGGTTCGGAGCGAGACGCGATGGCGACTGCACGAGGCCCGCCAGAACGGCCGCCTCCGAGAGCGACACGTTGCGGGCCGACTTGCCGTAATAGCGCTGGGCGGCCGCCTCGACCCCATAGGCGCCGGCGCCGAAATAGACCCGGTTGAGGTAGAGTTCGAGGATCTGGTCCTTCGAGTAGTTGCGCTCCAGCCAGAGCGCCAGGATGGCTTCCTGGATCTTGCGCGAGGCGGTGCGCTCCTGGGTCAGGAAGAGGTTCTTGGCAAGCTGCTGCGTGAGGGTCGAGCCTCCCTGCAGGCCGCCCTTGTGAGCCAGGTTGCGGTAGACCGCCCGGGCGATGCCGGTCGGATCGATGCCGAAATGGTCGTAGAAGCGCCGGTCCTCGATGGCCACGAAGGCCTTGGGCAGGTAGGGCGGCAGCTCCTTCAGCGTGACGGTCCGGCCTCCGGTCTCGCCGCGATTGGCGAGAAGCGAGCCGTCGCTGGCCATGATGGCGATGTTCGGCGGGCGCTTGGGCACCGTGAGCTGATCGATGGGCGGCAGCTGGGATGCGTAATAGGCCACCACGCCGCCGACGCCGATCACCCCCCAGAGGCACAGCACGAGCCCGGCATAGACGAGCTTGCTGAAGAAGGAGCGGCCGCTCTTGCGCTTCGCCTTCCTGGGCCTGGCGCGACGGCGCGGCCCGTCGCCGCCGTTCGAAGAAGCCCGCCTGCGCGCCATCGTTCCCCCTGCCCGATCCTCGGGCGAAAGGCGAAAGTCCAGGCCACCCGCTTCGCCGGCGGGCGCATCGAAGACCGGCTCCCGCCGGTCACGTCCGTTCGCCACCTCTAAAAACCCCGCATCGACATGACCGGTATATCGTCCGGCCTTTCATGCTCTGGAGCACCTTAAATGTGGCGGTTTAAGGGGCGGTTAACGGGGATTAACGCTTCCGCAGCGGAACTGCCGAGTTCGGGCGGCGTTCGCTGGCTGATGAATGCTTACGTCGTCGTGCTGGCAGGGTTCGGGGTGGTGGTGCTGCTCACCGCCTGGCTCCCCATGGTTCTCAAGGAGCTGCCCCTGTCGCTGCCGATCTTCTGCGTCGCACTGGGAGCGCTGATCTTCGCCTTTCCCGAGCTCCCGGGCGTCATGCCGCACCCCGGCGAGGAGCTCGCCATCGTGGAGCATCTCAGCGAATTCGTGGTCATCATCTCGCTCATGGGGGCCGGCCTGAAGATCGACCGTCCGTTCGGCTGGACGCGGTGGCGGCTGACCTGGCGGCTCCTCGGCATCGCCATGCCGCTGACAATCCTGGGCCTCGCCTGGATGGGGCAGCAGATGCTGGGCCTGAGCCTGGCCGCGGCCCTGCTGCTGGCCGGGGCGCTGGCGCCCACCGATCCGGTGCTGGCGAGCGACGTGCAGGTCGGCCCGCCGATGGACCGGGAGGAGGACGAGGTGCGCTTCACCCTCACGTCCGAGGCCGGGCTCAACGACGGCCTCGCCTTTCCCTTCGTGCTGCTCGCCATCGCGCTCACGCAGGAGGCAGGCCCGACGGTCTTCGCGGAGTGGTTCGCGTACGCGGTGGTGTGGAAGATCGCGGCCGGCATCGGCATGGGATACGGGGTCGGACGGGCGCTGGGCTGGCTCACCTTTCACCTGCCGAACCGGGCCAAGCTCTCGCGGACCGGAGCCGGCTTCGTGGCGCTCGGCATCACCTGCGTGGCCTATGGCCTGACCGAGATGGTGCGGGGCTACGGGTTTCTCGCGGTGTTCGTGGCGGCGCTGGCCCTGCGCGCCACGGAGCCGGAGCACGACTATCATCAGAAGCTGCACGACTTCGCCGAGGAGCTCGAGCGTCTCATGATGATGGTGCTGCTCGTCCTGTTCGGCGGGGCGATGACGGGAGGCGATCTGTTCGACGCGCTCACATGGGAGGCCGCCGCCTTCGGCCTTCTGGCGCTGTTCGTCGTCCGTCCTCTCGCCGGCTGGATCGGACTCGTCGGCACCGATCCACCGGCGGGCGAAAGGGCTGCCATCAGCTTCTTCGGCATCCGCGGGATCGGCTCGGTCTATTACCTCGCCTACGCCATGGGCCATGCGCGGTTCGATGACGGTCACCTTCTGTGGAGCACGGCCGGGTTCATCATCCTGGTCTCCATCGTGCTCCACGGCATCACCGTCACGCCGACCATGCGGCGGCTCGATCTGCGGCGCAAGCTCGCGCAGCGAACGGCCGCGAGAGCCTAAGGCAGGCCCTGATCGCCGCGAGGGCTATTCGGCCGCCAGCGGCAGCTCGCCGGTCTCCGGATCGGCCCGGGCGAGATCGTGGATGCGGCGCAGATCGTTCAGGAACGCCTCATAGGCCTCCCGCTTCGTCGCCTCGTCGGGGAGGCGCAGCAGGTACGAGGGATGCACGGTGACATAGCCCTCGTAGGGCCCGAGCCGCGCCCGTCCGCGCGAGCGGGTGATCGGGGTCGCCTTCCCGGTGAGCGCCAGCAGGGCGGTCGCGCCGAGCGCCACCACGAGCTTCGGCTTCACCAGCTCAAGCTCCTTCATCAGCCAGGGCCGGTAATGCTTGACCTCGCCGGCCGTGGGCTTGGCGTGGATGCGCCGGTGGCCGCGCTGCTCGAATTTGAAGTGCTTCACCGCGTTGGTGAGATAGGCCTGCTCGCGGTCGATCCCGGCCTCCGTCATGGCCTTGCCCAGGAGCTTGCCTGCGGGTCCCACGAAGGGACGTCCCTGCAGGTCCTCCTGATCGCCCGGCTGCTCGCCGACGAAGACGATCTCCGCATGGGCCGGTCCTTCGCCGAACACGGCCTGGGTGGCGCCGGGCACGAGCGGCCCCGCCTTGGCGATGATGGCGTTGAGCTCCGCCAGGGTCTTCGGCTCCTGATCCCACATGGCCTCAAGAGCGCGCTCGGGGGTGCGTTTGGTGGGCATCGTGGCCTCCTGTTCGATCATCCGTTCAACGCGCCGCGAGGCAGTTTGGATCAGGCCGGGAATCGCCGCGGTCTCGGGCATGTTGCGCCAGTACTTCTTCGGCATCTCGGCCCGCATGGCGGTCGGGTTGACCCGGGCCGGGTTGAACACGCTCTCGTAATAGCCGCGCCAGCCCTCCTCGAAGCTGTCCTCGGCCGGCGCGTCCTCGCGCTGCCCCGGCGGGCCGAAGGTCAGCGCGGCGCGATCCCACCGCACGGACCCGATGGGCGTGAGAATCGTCCAGTCCATGGAGCGGAAGCGGTCGACGAAGAAGGGCGCGGCCGCCTCCAGAATGAAGTGCTCGGGTTCGAACCAGGCGGCGAAGCGCTCTACAGCATCGGACCCAAAAGTGGGTTCCATCTTTGGGATCAATCCGATGCTTCTTTCCTCAAGCTGCGCATCGTTGGGCGCGGAGAACCGGGACCACTTCTCCGCACGATGCGCAGGATCCCCGCCGTCCATCCGCCGGAAGCGCACGAAGGCGTGCATCTTGTGCAGGTCGCGCCGCACGGAGCGCGCCATCAGGTCGATCCGGTGGACCAGGGGGTCGCTGGCGATCTCCAGCAGGTCGCGCTCGCCGTTGAGCACCCGCCAGACGAGCTGGTAGAGCAGGGCGTAACGTTCCGGATCCGTGTGGCAGACCACGGGTTCGATGAGCCGCGCCACGCCCTTGGGGATCGAGATCGCCGGCGCATCGCCCGCGACGTCCTGGCCGAACAGGGCCGGGGCCTCGTCGGCCCCGAAGACGACGTGCTGCGGCGCCAGCTCCTCGGCGACGAGCCAGCGAACCGCGCGGCGGAAGCCGTCGAGGTCGGCGCCAGCCTTGAGGGTGATGCGGTGCAGGCTCATCCGAACAGGCTCAGCTGCTCCGGCTTCTCGATCAGCCGCTCGCGCAGGTCGAGGGTATCGAGTCTGGCTTTCGGATGATGGTCGGCCGTGATGAGGAACGGCTTGGCGCGCTTGAGACCCGAGGTAAGGCGGGCGACATCCTCCAGGCGCAGGGTCGTGTGCTTGCGGGCCACCACGATCTTGTCGACCGCCCGGGCGCCGAGGCCCGGCACGCGCAGCAGCATCTCGCGGTCGGCCCGGTTCACGTCGACGGGAAAGCGATGGCGGTTCTTCAGCGCCCAGGCGAGCTTCGGATCCACGTCGAGGTCGAGCATGCCCTTCTCGCCCCCGGACGCGATCTCGTCCACGTCGAAGCCGTAATAGCGCAGCAGCCAATCGGCCTGGTACAGTCTGCTCTCGCGCATGAGCGGCGGCGATTTCAGCGGCAGGATGGCGCTCGAATCCGGAATCGGGCTGAAGGCGGAATAATAGACGCGCTTCATGTCGTAATGGCCGTAGAGCTTGGCCGAGGTGCGCAGCACGTCCGCGTCCGTGGTCTCGTCCGCGCCGACGATCATCTGGGTGGTCTGGCCCGCCGGCGAGAAGTGTCGGCGCTCCTCGCGGGCCTCCTCGATGCGCTCGAACATCTGCGCCATGGCGGTCTCGATGGAGGCGCCGTCCTTCTCGGGCGCCAGGCGCTCCAGGCTCCTTTCCGTCGGCAGCTCGAGGTTGATCGACAGGCGGTCGGCCCACAGGCCCGCCTCCTCGATCAGCCAGGGGCTCGCCTCGGGGATGGTCTTCAGGTGGATGTAGCCGCGAAAGCCGTGGTCGCGCCGCAGCTTCTTGGCCACGAGCAGCATCTGCTCCATGGTGTAGTCGGGCGAGCGGATGATGCCCGACGACAGGAACAGGCCCTCGATATAGTTGCGCTTGTAGAACTCGACGGTGAGCGTCACCACCTCGTCGACGGAGAATTTCGCCCGCTTCACGTTCGACGAGCGCCGGTTCACGCAATAGGCGCAGTCGAACAGGCAGTAATTGGTGAGCAGGATCTTGAGCAGCGACACGCAGCGCCCGTCCGGCGTGTAGGCGTGGCAGATGCCGCTCCCCTCGGTCGAGCCGAGACCTCCCGCGTCCGCCTTGCGCTTGGGCGCACCGGAGGAGGAGCAGGAGGCGTCGTATTTGGCCGCGTCCGCCAGGATGCGCAGCTTCTTCGAAAGCTTCTCGTCCATGGTCTTCCAGCAGAATTGTTCGTGTTTTGTTCTAGCACAGTCGCGGCGGGAAGGCGAGACCCGGGAGAGGGGGGCGGGAGGTCGCATCGCCGGAGGGCCCGTGCGCCGAAACTCGGCCTGGAGCGGTGGACGGGAACGGACCGCCACGGGCCCGTCAGGACCATGAACCCCAGAAAACGGATCGTTCAGGCGCCGGTCCGCGTTGATCGTGTAGGTTGATGAAGCCGGACCGAACGTCTTCAGAATGGATCCGGCCAGAGGAGGTTACGATGCGTCTGTCCCATCTCGGAGCGCTGGTCGCTCTCGGATCCCTGCTTGCCTCTCCGGTTCTCGCGCAGACGGCCGCCCCCGGGGCCGCCTCTCCCGGCCCGGCGGCAAAGCCGCCGGTGACCGCCCCCGCGCCGGCCGCGGCGAAACCGATGCCCAATACGACAGCCGCCACGAGCGCCCTGATCGACATCAATACGGCGCCCAAGGATCAGCTCGACAAGCTGCCCCAGATCGGCGAGGCCCGGGCGGAGGCCATCATCAAGGGACGTCCCTACCGGGCCAAGAACGAGCTCGTGGACAAGAAGATCATCCCGCAGAACGCCTATGATGCGATCAAGGATCGGATCATCGCGCACCAGAAATCGTAAGCAGCCGAAAAAAGGGGCCCGCCGGGCCCCTTTCTCGTTCTGTGGCCGAACTTAGCGGCTGTACTTGAACTCCGGCGCAGCCTTCAGCTGGTCCTTGGTCATGTCCAGCATGGCATGATCGGGAGCCGACCGGTTCGCGTTGGCATTGGCCGCATTGGCGTTCGACGCGGTGGAGCTCGCGGTCGAACCGGTGGTGGCCGGCGCGGTCGTGGTCGTGCCGGCCGTTGTACCGGCGTTGTTGCCGCTCATGCCGGCCGTTCCGGTCGTAGTGTTCGAGGCCGTCGCATTGGCGCGCGGCTCGTTGACGAACTTGATCTGGTCGAAGGGGACGGCCACGTCGTGTTCGCCCATGCCGAGGAACCCGCCGACGCCGACGACGACAGCCTGGATCTTGCCGCTCTGATCCACGAGAATCTCGCTGATGTCGCCGACCTTCTCGTTGTTGTTGTTGTAAACGTCCAAGCCCTCAAGCTTGGAGGCGCGCCATTGTCCCGGCTGTTCCTGGGTCATCCAGTTGCCCGAGGACATGGACGACGCCGCGGCGCTCGGGCTTGCCGATGAGCTGGACGGCTGGGTCTGGGCAAGGGCCGGGGCCGATGCCAGGGCCGTTCCGAGGAGCGCCAGCACAAGATGCTTCGAAGCCATGAATTCCTCCTGATTTATCCGTGACGCACAGTCACTTCTCCCCTCTCAACGGCGAAGTTGATGATTGGTTCTGTCCGGACAATGGGCAGTCTCCCAGGTTCTGCTCAACGCCTGTGCAAAGGGCATCAAGGAAGCACTTGCGCCTGTCGTGAATGCCCCTAGACTTGGCCACGCCTCCCTGCCGAACGCCCGAAACGGACTGCATGATCCGCACTTTTCTCGACGGTCTCTACCGCGTCTCAGGTTACCTCGCGGGCCTGTTCCTCCTCGTCATCTTCCTGCTGATGATGGGCCTCTCTCTGGGGCGGGGCATCGGCGTCAACATCCCGGCCGGCGACGATCTCGCCTCCTGGTCCATGGCCGCGATGGCGTTCCTGGGCCTCGCCCATACCTTCCGCTCCGGCGAGATGATCCGGGTCGGCCTTCTCACGGACCGCGTGCGCGGCCCGGCCCGCTGGTGGCTCGAGATGTTCTCGCTGGTGATCGGCCTCGGCTTCGTGGGCTTCTTCGCCTGGCACGCGGTCGTGCTCACCTATGACAGCTGGCGCTTCAACGACATGGCGCAGGGCGTGCTGGCGATCCCGCTCTGGATCCCGCAGGTCGGCTATGCGGCCGGTCTCGTGATCCTGTTCATCGCCTTCCTCGACGAGTTCGTCCACGTGCTGCGCGGCGGCGATCCGCGCTACGAGAAGCCACCCGCCACCACGGCCGAAGAAGTGGTCGAGCGCGCGATCCAGAGCGGAGTATAAGGCGTCATGGAACTCATCGAGATCTCGGGGCTGCTGCTCCTGCTGCTCGCCGTGCTGCTCGCCGGCGGCGTCTGGATCGCCATCGCGCTGATGGCCTGCGGCTGGGTCGGGATGCAGTTCGTAGGCGGGGGCATTCCGGCGGGCTCGGTGCTCGCCACCACGATCTGGGGCAATTCCGCCTCATGGACGCTGGCGGCGCTTCCGCTCTTCATCTGGATGGGCGAGATCCTGTTCCGGACGAAACTGTCCGAGGAGATGTTCCGCGGTCTCGCGCCCTGGCTCAACTGGCTGCCGGGACGGCTCATGCACGTGAACGTGCTCGCCTGCGGGATCTTCGGGTCGGTCTCCGGCTCGTCCGCCGCCACCTGCGCGACGGTGGCCAAGATCGCCCTGCCCGAGCTGAAGAAGCGCGGCTATGACGACATGGTGAGCCTCGGGAGCCTGGCCGGCGCCGGGACGCTCGGGATCCTCATCCCGCCTTCGATCACCATGGTGGTCTATGCGGTGGCGGCCAACGTGTCGATCATCCAGATCTTCCTCGCGGGCTTCCTGCCGGGATTGCTCGTGATGGCGCTCTATTCCGGCTATATCGCCGTGTGGTCGCTCGCCAACCCGCAGAAGTCTCCGCCGCCCGAGCCCAGGATGAGCTTTCGCGAGAAGCTGAAGGAATCGACCAATCTCATCCCGGTCGCGCTCCTGATTGCCCTCGTCTTCCTCACCCTGCTGCTCGGCTGGGCGACCGCGACGGAATGCGCCGCCTGGGGCGTGCTCGGCTCGCTGGCGATCGCCTGGTGGTCGGGCTCCCTGTCCTGGGACTCGTTCTGGGCCAGCGTGATGGGAACGACGCGCATCACCTGCATGATCATGCTGATCCTGGCCGGCGCCTCCTTCATGTCGACGTCCATGGCCTATACGGGCATTCCCCAGGCGCTCGCCTCCTGGGTCGACGGCCTGCACCTCTCGCCCTACGCGCTCATCGCGGCCCTCACGGTCATGTACATCCTGCTCGGCACGGCGCTCGACGGCATCTCGATGATCGTGCTCACCACCGCGGTGGTGATCCCGATGGTGAAGACCGCGGGCTTCGACCTGATCTGGTTCGGCATCTTCCTCATTCTCGTGGTCGAGATGGCCGAGGTCTCGCCGCCGGTCGGCTTCAACCTCTTCGTGCTGCAGACCATGTCGGGCAAGGATTCGAACACGGTGGCGCTGGCCTCGCTGCCGTTCTTCTTCCTGCTCGTCGCGGCGGTCGCGATCATCACGGTGTTTCCGAGCATCGTGATGGTGCTGCCGCAGATGGCTTTCCCGGATTAAACCCGTTCACACAAAACCAGAGGGAGACGAACGATGAGACACATGACGCGCTTCGGCTTGAGCCTCGCGGGAGCCCTGCTCATGGCAGCGCCCGCCCTGGCCCAGACCAAGTGGAACCTGCCGGCCGCCTATCCGCCGGACAATTTCCACACTGAGAACCTCAACGCCTTCGCCAAGGACGTGGCCGACGCGACCGGCGGCAAGCTGCAGGTCACCGTCCATGCGAACGCCTCGCTCTTCAAGGCGCCGGAGATCAAGCGCGCGGTGCAGACCGGACAGGCCCAGGCCGGCGAGGTGCTGATGTCCCTGCACGAGAACGAGGATCCGGTCTACGGTCTCGACGTGGTGCCGTTCCTCGCCACCTCGTTCGACCAGGCGAAGAAGCTCTGGGACGTGCAGAAGCCGGCCATCGAGAAGAAGTTCGCGAGCCAGGGCCTGATGCTGCTGTTCGCGGTGCCGTGGCCCCCGCAGGGGATCTTCGCCAAGAAGGACATCAACACCGTCGAGGATCTCAAAGGGGTGAAGTGGCGCTCCTACAATCCCGGCACCGCGCGCATCGCCGAGCTCGTCGGCGCGCAGCCGGTCACCGTCCAGGCGGCGGACCTGCCGCAGGCGCTCGCCACCGGGGTGGTCAACACCTTCATGACCTCCGGCGCCACGGGCTACGATTCAAAGGTGTGGGAATCGCTCTCGCACTTCTACGACACGCAGGCCTGGATCCCGAAGAACCTGACCTTCGTCAACAAGGCGGCCTTCGACGCCCTCGACAAGCCGACCCAGGAGGCCGTTCTGAAGGCCGCCAGGACCGCCGAGGAGCGCGGCTGGAAGACCGCTCAGGAAAAGACCAAGTGGTATGTCGACCAGATGACCGCGAAGGGCATGAAGGTGCAGCCCCCGAGCCCCGAGCTCAAGGCGGGCCTGCAGAAGGTCGGCGAGCAGCTGACGCAGGACTGGCTGAAGAAGGCCGGCCCCGACGGGCAGGCCGTCATCGACAGCTACAAGAAGGCCGCCATGTAGGCTTGGTTTTCCTGCCACGTCATCCCCGGGCTTGTCCCGGGGATCCCGATACAGAAAAGCGCAGCGCCTCATTCGACCGTCATCACCGGCACGAGGCCGGTGATGACGGTCGGAGGACTCAGGCCAGCGTGAATTCCATGGTGATCTCGGCGTTGAGCACCTTGGAGACCGGGCAGTTCTTCTCCGCCGCGCGGGCGAGCTCCTCGAACTTGGCCCGGTCGATGCCCGGCACGTTGGCGTTGAGCGTCAGGGCCGATTTCCTGATCGCGAAGCCGCTGCCCTCCTGCTCGAGGGAGACGACCGCCTCCGTGGCAAGCTCGGTCGGCGTGAAGCCGGCGCCCTGGAGCTGGAAGGCGAGCGCCATGGTGAAGCAGCCGGCATGGGCGGCGGCGATCAGCTCCTCCGGGTTCGTGCCCTTCTCGTTCTCGAACCGGGTCTTGAAGGAATACGGCGTCGAGGACAGAACGCCGGAATCGGACGTGAGATGGCCGCTGCCCTCCTTGCCCGTGCCCTGCCAAACAGCTCTTGCCTTGCGGTTCATCACGATCTCCTTTTGTGGATAGGCTTGGTGATCTAGGACAGGTCGTGCCAGGCTCCAGAGGCTCCATCCCGTTCGGATCGCAGGTGTGTGATGTCGATTCCCTTGCAGGCCCGCCTGCGTCCGAGGCTGCTCGGCTCCGCCCTCGCGACGCTCCTGGTCTTCATGCTCCTGCCATCGTCCTGGCCGGTGAATTCCCGGATGCTCGTGGCCTGGGACATCGGGGTGGCGTGCTATCTCCTTCTCGCCTGGACCATGGCCCTGCGCTCCTCCACGACCCAGATGCAGGAGCGCGCCGCCCAGGAGGACGAGAGCGCCGTCGTCGTGCTCGTCCTGACGCTCGCCGCCTCGGTGGCGAGCCTCGCGGCCATCGCGGTCGAACTGACCAACATCCAGGCGACCCCGGCCGATCGGCAGGGCTTCCACCTGACCATCGCGGGCCTCACCATTCTGTGCTCGTGGTTTTTCGTGCACACGATCTACGCCATCCACTACGCGCATGAATATTACGGCGACAAGGGCGAGAGGCGGGGCTTGGCCTTTCCCCACGAGGACCGGCCCGATTACTGGGACTGCCTGTATTTCTCGTTCAACCTGGGCGCGGCGGCGCAGACCTCCGACGTGGTCATCGTGTCCCGGCGCATGCGCCGCCTGGTGCTGGCCCATACGATCCTGTCGTTCCTGTTCAACACGACCATCCTGGCCCTGGCGGTGAACGTGGGGGCCGGCTTGCTGTAGGCCATGCCCGCTTCCGGGCCGGGCCCGGCGTGCCGAACGCGCGGGGCCTTGCGGGACCGGGGCCGTTATGCAGAGATCGCAGGAAGGGTCCCGACACGATCGAACCGATGCACACTGCCTCCTCAGCGTCCCCCTCCATCCCGACCCTTGAGACAGAGCGCCTCGTGCTGCGCGGCCACAGGGTCGACGACCTCGCCGATTGCCTCGCCCTCTGGAGCGATCCGGAGATCACGCGCTTCATCGGCGGCAAGCCATCGACGCAGGAGGAGGTCTGGTCCCGGCTGGTGCGCTATGTCGGCCATTGGGCCCTGTTGGGCTTCGGCTACTGGGCCGTGACCGAGAAGGCAGGCGGCCGTTTCATGGGCGAGGTCGGCTTCGCGGATTTCCGGCGCGTGATCGAGCCGTCCCTGGAGGGCGTTCCGGAGATCGGCTGGGTGATCGCGCCGCACGGCCACGGCAAGGGCTACGCGACCGAGGCCGCACGCGCCGCGATCGCCTGGGGCGAGGGGCATTTCGGTCCCGTGCGCACGGCCTGCATCATCGCACCGGAGAACGAGCCGTCGATCCGGGTGGCGGAGAAATGCGGCTACCGGGAATTTCGCCGCACGACCTACAAGGACAAGCCGACCATCATGTTCGTGCGCTAGAGCGCCGGACCCAGAAACGGACCCCCTTTTGGAATCAGGTCCGATGCTCCTGCCTCTTGGAGGAGCGCATCGTTCGAGCAGCCCTCCGGGTCCGCGCGATGCGCCAGGGCAGGGCGCCTCGCCTCACGGTTCAAGCCGCCTCGCCCGCGAAGGCGGGGCCCGACAGCCTCTCCGCATGGGCCCGGATATCCTTCGGCCACAGCCGGATCAGGGCCATGAACAGGGCCCGGTCGCCGGCAAAGAGGGCGCGCGAGGCTTCCTCGAAAGCGGCTTCGTTGCCCGCCAGGGTCGCCATGAAGCGGTAGAGCGCCTCCCGGGCCTGCCGGACGCGGTCCTGGCCTTCGCTGCCCCGCCGCGCTTCCTCGACCAGCTTGCGCAGGGCGACCGATGCACCGCCCGGCTGGCCGTTGAGCCAGTCCCAGTGCCGCGGCAGCAGGGTCACCTCCCGGGCGACGACCCCGAGCCTGGGCCGGCCCGGACCGCGGGGCTCGGACGGGCCCGGACCGGTGCCGGATTCGGCGCTCAGCCGGTCTCGCACATCCTCGGGGGTGCCCCGGAAATCCACCTCCACGACCCGGCAGGTCTCATCGTCAAGAATGATGACGGGCTCCGTCTCGCCGCTGTCCAGCGCCGTCTTGGTCGCTTCGGCGACGGCGAGGAGCGGGCCTGACCGGATCAGGCGCGGGCCGGCAAAGGCCGTATAGGTCTTGAGGGATTCACCCATGATGTCCTCGTCTGTCGCAGACCCGAGGTTTTACCCGGATGAAATCCACCCGTCAATATACCCGGGTAAAATCTTGGGTGCTATGATTCACCGGGATCGTCCCGGTCTCCATCGACGATGCCGCGCGCCACGTCGAAGCGGAACCCTGCTCGCGCCATGGCGGCGAGATCCTTGTCCCGATAGGGCGCCCGCTCTCCCGGCCGGAACGGCCCGAGCCTGCGGCGGCGGGCGAAGGCGCGGGCCGCCTGCTCCTCGTCGCCCTCCTCGCCCTCCAGGGCCGCCGCGATGGCGGTGCGGTCGACGCCCTTGGCGGAGAGCTTGGCCTGGATCGCCCGGGCCGAGCCGCCCCGGCGGCGCAGGGAGGCGACGCGGGCCTCGGCGTAGCGGGTATCGTCGATGAGGCCGCTCCTCAGGCTCTTGGCCACCACCTCGTCGATCATGTCGTGAAACTCGGCCGGGTCCTCGCCGCGCAGGCGGCAGCGCTTGTCGACCTTGCGCCGCAGGACGCGGCGCAGGTTCTCGGCCGAGGAGGCATAGCGCTCGAGATAGGCCAGCGCCGCGCGCTGGAGATAGGCCGGCGTCACCTTCCGGGGCGGCTTGCGGACCGGTTTCGGATCGTCGGTCATTCCGGCTTGGCATCCGCGGGGGGCGAGGCCTCGCCGGGCTTCTCCACCTGGCCGCGCCGCTGCAATTGCAGGGCCACGAACCAGCACAGGGACGCCCAGGCCGCGCCAACCGCCCATCCGGCCAGGACGTCGCTCGGCCAGTGCACGCCGAGATAGACGCGGCTCATTCCCACGAGCAGGGTCGTCAGGATCGCCAGCCCCATGATGAACGCGCTGACGCGCCGGCTCTTCTCGATCCGGGCGAGCAGGGCGCCCAAGGTCAGATAGGTGATCGCCGACATCATCGCGTGGCCACTCGGGAAGCTCGCCGTGTAGACCCGCGTCGCGTGGGGCACCAGATCCGGCCGGGGCCGCTCAAACCCGAGCTTGAGGCCCGTGGAGAGGAGCGTGCCCCCGACGATGGCGGCCAGGACCAGGAGGGCCGCGCCGCGCTTGCCCGCCATGAGCAGATACGCGACCGCCGCCAGGGTGAGGAGCGTCAGGATCGCGTAGCCGCCGAGGCCGGTGATGTCCCGGGCCGATTCCTCCAGCCAGGAGGGTCCGAGCGGGTTGGCCGGGTTCTGCGGATCGCGCAGGGCCAGCAGGAGCCGGCTGTCGAGGGCATGGGTTTCCCCCTCGCGCACCTCGTCCGCCAGCGCGATGAAGGCCCAGGCGAAGAACCCGCAGGCGGACATGGACAGCAGAGGGCCGACCTCGTTCAGGCGCAGGCGAAGCCAAAGGCGGGTGGCGGGAGCAAGAAGCGTGTGCATGGCCTCCTGAAATAGGCTTCTGGCGGGCATCTGGCGAGGGGCGAGGATGCGACGGACCGGATCGGCGTCCGGCCGAGGCCAGGGCGGCCACCCGTCGCGTCGCGTCCGGTGCCTCCGGGTCACGGCATCCATCGTCAGGGCCGGCCCGTCCCGACCAGCCCGCTCCCGCACCCTCCGCTCGTCTCGCCACCTTCCGTCCGTCATTCCACCCTCGACGTCATGGCCGGGCTTGTCCCAGCCATCCCGCTCATGTGAAGCGCCGTGCCTTATGGATCGGGATCACCGGCCCAGGGCCGGTGATGACGTGGGAGTGGTGGACAGGTGTGGGTGCGACCATGTTCTCACTTTGTTCTTGACAGGAGTGCCAAGCTAAGCTATATCGTTGGACAGATCGGTTCCTTCGAGGGGCGCGCTCGCGAGGCGTCG
>NZ_JAGPUP010000450.1:0-15820 GCF_018069605.1 Microvirga sp. HBU67558
ACAAGGGCGTCGCCGTCAGCGGCCGCGCCTATCTCGGCGCAACCGCAGACCTCGGTGCATTCGAGGCGAACGTCGCAAACCAATCCAACGATCCACCGGCTCTGCCGCTGGCGGAGATGGTGATCCTGTTCGTTACGACCGCGCTGCAACGGATGAAGATTCTACAATGTCTCTGACACACGCGTTCTGTATGAGAACTGGGCGGGAATGACGAGCAGAGCAAGCAGAAGAAAAAGCGTCGGTTGCGCCTCCAGCCCGCCCGACTTCATCGCCGCGATTAGAAACGCAAGCGCTACACCGAACATCACATGGAAGTACGGGAGAAGTGCCTTCTCGCGCGCACATGCACGTCGGCGGCTCCGGACGAACTGAATGACCGCACTTGCGTACAGGCAGAGATAAATCGACATTCCCGGAAGACCGGTGTCAGTGGAGGCTTCAAGGATCGGATTGTGACTCGGGTAAGTCGCACGCCCGAGCTTGTAGGGATCATTGCTGACCTCTTGGACATACTGTGGAAGCAGTGCCGCACCGTTGCCGATCCCCGCCCCGGTGAGCGGGTGGTCGTAGATGAGGAGCCGGCTGGCATCCCAGAGTTCCGCGCGACCTCCTAAATTCCCTCCCTCACCTTCCATGAAACGCTTGCTCAAGCCCCCCTCCAGAAAAGGAGCGCCGAGCACAGCCCCGATGACGATGAACACGCCGATCATACCCCACGGACGCGTCGGTCTCGAGAATGCAAAGGTTACCAGCACGATCACGACGGCGATCGTACTTCCTCTCGATCCACTCAACGCCACCAGGACAACGGTGAACAGGACATAGGCGATGCTCACCGTCAGCATGAGCCGGCGCTTCACGCCCTCCGAACGGAAGACGGGCCAGATCACCCCCGGAAGCATCAGAAGCAAAACCATTCCCAATGCATTTTCGTTCATGTTGAGCACCTTGAGCCGGTCCCCAAGGGTGAAGTTGCCCAAAAGTGCAGCATAAATTCCCCCGATCACAATGATCCACGCGTTCAGACGAAGAACACGCATGAGGCCATCCAGCGCTCGCAGAGATTTAATCTGATTTGTAATGAGGAAGATCAGCAAGAATCCAATCGCATAAGCAACCAGCTTCTTACGACCCTCTACGATATCCGGTGCCCAGAGGAGGCTTACGATACCCCAACTCATATAGAGCGCCGTAATGACGCATATCATGTTCCATGTGATGGGTCGGCGATGAGCGACGGTATTCGACAGCCACGAAGCTAGGGCCAGTGCAGTCGTCAGGTGCACGATCGGGTCAAAGATCCTGTCGTCGAAGCGGATCCCGGTCGGTGTCAGGTGGAGAAAGAGCGCGATGTAGAGGGTTGTCAGAGGGCGCTGGAACAGAAAATACCCGATCGCTATGCCGCAGAGCCCCGCGGAGAACAGCCAGGGAGCGCGTGGATCGTTCGAGACGAGGAGCGCGAGCACGCCGCCCGCAGACAGAACTAGGAACAGAAGAACGCTTTGAGATCGGAATGCATCGCGAAAGTGAGCCATCGGGCCCTCAAACCGGTCTGTTGGCAAGGAGAGCGACCGAAGGCGTCCTCACCAGATCAGGCACCGCCTTCGTCAGAGCTTCACAGACTGCACCCAGACTGTGCCGTCGAGATACATAGCGCAGTCCGTTTCTCCCGTACTCTTCGTTCAAGGAATTCGTACGCGACAGCATGTGTACGTCCCTGACTAGGTTCTCCACATCTCCGCTACACCGTCCAAGGCCTTCACTCACGATGACACCGCCCGGGTCGACCGTGAGTGATACGACCGGAATTCCAAGGCTCCAGGCCTCAAGCATGGTATTCGGGAATCCCTCCGCGCGCGACGTGTTCACAAGAACCCGGCTTTGGGCGAGGATCTCTCGGACTTTCTCAGAATGGAGAGGACCAAAATACTTGACGTTGCCGAGCCTTGCAATGCGATCCTCCAGCATGCCGAACTCGCCTTCACTCGTCATGAGATCGCGCCCACCGACGACGGCAAATTCGAGTTCCGGCAATGCAGCTGCCATATCGAGGAAAACGCCAAGTTGTTTCACCGGTCGGATCTGAGCGATCCAGATCGCATCATAGAGGGCCGCGCCGAGCCGCCGTGGGCTGTCCTCGATGAACCGGACGAGATTTGGCACCTGAACGGCGCGATCGCGCAGAGATGGTCCGAGCAACCGCTCCTGGCCTTCGTGCTGAATAGCCAGAGTGTCGGCGCCGATCAGCCCCAGTGCGAACAGAGGGCAATGAAACCATTTCTTGTAGCTATAAGACGACCATATCGAGCAATGCAGGTCGTTCGCCAATGCATAGATGAAGCGCACATTCCGGCGCTGTCGTGCGAACAGGCTCAAGACCCAAAGAAAATCGCTTGGCAGTCGAGCGTAGATGACATCCGGAGCCGCTGCATCCAATGCACGCCACATATGTCTGAGGCTCTGCACATTTTTCCATGAGGGAGCCGCGTCAATGCAGGTCACTCCGGAGATTACCTCCACATGCCCACTGGCCCGGCCATCGCCGAAGATCAGGCTAACGTCATGCCCAAGACCTGCCAAAGCGGCCGCAAGATAGGCGACCTGCGCCTCGGCTCCACCGGAGGTGCTTGTATCTCCTCCGAGGACTTTGACTGAGCGATACCCGGGGGAAAAGAAACACCACCGCAATGATTGGCTCCCGATCAGGAGATCACTGCTAGCATCGACCTTAACGACCAGCAACGGATCCAAATAGGTACTCCCGAATTACGGGAGCTGCGATGTTATTCATACCGATTTCACAATGGTTCGGTCGCACGGACTGGATAAACTCGTCGGGTACTCCGAAGCGGAGGGATTGCACGATCGCCCGGTGCGCTATGTTTGGCTGGAGCGCCTTGACGACGGACCCTGGCGTGGCTTGCGGAAGAAACTTGCGCAGCTCTCAACCAACAGTCCAGGCAAGATAAGCATCTGGTCAAGCTTCTTTAGCAGCAAACCTTTCCAGCTCTGCTCCGACAACACCAGATCGTGACGGGAACTGAAAATAGGACCGCTTATGCATGATCGACTTGGCTGATATGCTACGACCGACTTCGCGGCTCGTCTGCTGGACTGACACACGGATCGCCATCGCCGTGTTCAAGGGGAGATCTTCTCATGATGGCGCTTCAACAGGGCGAGGCAGATGAAATCCGCAGATACGCTCTCAGATCCGGCGGCCGCGCCGGCCGCCCCGGAGAGAATGCCGTCACAGGATGATGCAAAGAATCGCTTCGCCTTGAATGTAGGCACGAACATTGCCTACGTTGCGGCAAGCACGTTGCTCATGGTTTGGTATATCCCGTTCCTCGTCAAACATCTGGGCATGGCCGCCTATGGCATGATCCCGCTTGCGAATTCGCTCGTGATGTATGCCTCAGTCCTGTCGTCGAGCCTCGAAGTCTCAACCAATCGGTTTCTGGCGATCGACCTGAACCAAGGAAACAACGATAACGCAAATCGAACGTTCAACACCAGCCTGATGCTCTCACTCGTTGCATGCATCCTGCTGCTGGTTCCAGCGGGAGTCATCACCTACCTGTATCCCGTGCTTTTCAGCGTTCCTGCCGGCATGGAGAATGAGACCAGGCTTCTGTTCGCCGGAGCAGTCTTAACGATGCTCCTCTCGATCGTTGGAAGCAACTTCGGCGTCTCGAGTGTCATCAAGCACCGCTTTGACCTCTATAATATCGTGCGCACCCTCGTCATTCTACTCAGAACAGGCATTGTTGCAGTCGCGTTCGCTCTGTGGTCATCCAGCCTCTGGTGGGTCGCGATCGGGTTCATTGTTTCCGCGTGCCTGAACCTGGTTGGAAATGTTCTTCTCTGGAGACGCCTCACTCCCGAACTTCGCATCGATCCAAGAAGCATTGATCGAACGCGGTCCCGCGCACTGATCGATCTTGGTGGATGGGCATCGCTCAACCAGATCGGCGCTCTGTTATTGATGCAGATCGACCTGCTTGTGGTGAATGCATTCTACGGCGCCGATATGACAGGTCGATATGGATCAGTCCTGATCTTCACGACCCTGATACTGACGATGACCACGACTGTCGTCGGCGTGCTGAGCCCAGCCATCATGGCGCGCTTTGCCGTCAATGATATCGATGGCCTCACCCGTATCGCAGTCCGGTCCGTCAAACTGCTGGGCATCGGCCTCGCAATTCCCGTAGGCCTTCTCTGTGGCTTCGGCCGGCCCTTGTTGACCTTGTGGTTGGGCCCCGATTTCGCTGACCTCGATATACTGCTGGTGATCCTTGTCGGTCACCTCAATATAAACTTGGCAGTTCGCCCGCTGCTTTACGTTCTGACCGCGTTCAACCGGGTCAAAGTCCAGGCGCTGCTCACCGTCCTCATCGGCGTTATAAATCTTGGACTCGCCATCGCACTCGCCCGCTGGGCCGGGTGGGGTGCCGCAGGGATTGCCGCGGCAGGTGCACTCGCGTGGACATTCAAGAACGTCTTCCTGTTGTCCACCTACAGTGCATCCGTGATGAACCTGAAGTGGTGGACGTTCTATGTCCCACTCATAGCCGGCGCGATCGGCACACTGGGTCTGGCCCTGGCGGGGAGGCTTATCACGCAGCTCTGGTGGCCTGCGACATGGTTCGAACTCGGGCTGTATGCCTCCGCCCTCACCCTTGTCTATTGCGCCGTCTCGTACATCTTCAGCTTAGATCATTCCGACCGAGCTTTGATCTGGAGTTTGGCTCGTCGGAGGAACCATGGTTAACTGGCGTCGGCCGATCCTACATCTCTACGACACGTATGTCCGCCGCAATCCAGTTCCAGCCTATGCTTCGAGGTTGAACGAGTTCTATTCCCGGCCTGTGGAGCACCGCCGCGAGGTTCAGTCGAGACGACTCACCGACCTTCTGCTGCATGCCTCCCATAATGTACCGTATTACCGCAAGACCCTCGCACAACATGGGATCGTGCGGAACGGAAGTGTCGATCTCGATCGCTTTCGCGATGTTCCTATACTCACTCGTGACATCCTTCAAACGGAGTTCAACAATCTCCGGAGCGACGACTTGGCGTCACGAGACTGGTATGAGAACAAATCCGGGGGCAGCAGTGGGGAGCCGGTCAAGATCATCCAGGAGCGTCGCTACGAGCAATTAGGGCTCGCGACAGTTGCCATGCACTACCAGTGGGCCGGCAGAAGCCCGGGTGAGCCACTCGTAAAGCTATGGGGATCCGATCGGGACGTCATGGATGGAACGTTGGGATGGCGCAACGAGCTTAGCAATTTCATCCGAAATCAGATCTTCCTGAATTCCTTCAAGATGAGCAGGGTCAACCTGGAGCGGTATGCAAACTCCATTCGGAAGGTCCGTCCAGTGGTGATCGAAGCGTATGCGGAAAGTATATACGAACTAGCCCTCCACATGAACGGCTCCGATATCGAGGATGTCGGCATCCGGTCCATCATTACAAGTGCCGGGACATTGTTTCCCTTCATCCGAGACGAAATCGAGCGAGCATTCGGCTGTCCTGCTCTGAACCGATACGGGTCACGGGAGGTCGGGAGCATCGCAGCGGAACGAACGGCAGGCGCGGGTCTGGAGGTCTTCTCATACACGCACCTCGTCGAAGTCGTCGATGATGACGGGAGGCCATGCGGCCCCGGCGAGGAAGGAAATGTGCTCGTCACCTGCCTGACGAACTTCGCAATGCCGATTATTCGCTATCGGATCGGCGACCGGGCACTCGTCGGCGACGTGGCTCCGACGCCGATCCAGTCCATCGAACGTCTCCTAAATGTCACGGGGCGGAGCTCAGATGCGTTCGTTCGCGACGACGGTTCGACTGTTCCTGGAATCTTCTTCATCCATTTCCTGGGTATCGTGCATCAGGCAGATTGGCTGAAGAAGGTCCAGATCATCCAGCAAGACTACAATAAGATCCTCGTCAGAATGGTTTTGGCGGCACCGCCTCCCCTGCCCTCGTTGGAAGAGATTCGTGCATCACTGCAGCAAATAATGGGCGGTGATTGTCAGGTCGAGTTCGAAACGGCTGACGATATTCCGCCTCTGGCATCGGGAAAGTACCAGTATACTCAGTCGCTTGTCCCGCGCTCCGGGCCACCCGGCTGATATCGGCGCTCGAGCGAAAATGGTTCATCGGGCGCTTTCGATCTGTCTCGCCCCTATGAGGGGTGTTGCGTCGCACGTCGGATTCCCGCGAACTCCCGCTGCAATCGCCTGTAAGCTCGTGAGGCGAGATCCCTCATGCTCCAGTCCCTATGGATGGGAGGCTTGGAGTAGTAGTAGGCGACGACGCCGTTGTGGAGCTTGCAATGGAATACGGGCTCCTCAGTCCGCCGCAGCTTTCTAGCATTCCAGGCGAGCCATCGTTCGAGGCGCGCGTTGATGTGCTTCAAATTTGCGAGAACATTGGGCCCGTCTTTGATCGACGGCGCCTGATTTCCCTCCCAGCCTGTGACAAGCAGCTCGACCAGCTCCAGCTTGCCGGCGCGGATCTCGAAGACTGGGACGAGTGACTCGCGGTTGGGCGCTGCATGATTGATTTTAACGTTCTTCACAAATCGTCCGTCCTGAAACGATCGTGCATCGACGGGCGAGAAGAAATAGTTTCCGATTCCATGGAAGATCCAGCAGTCCTTATATTTCTCATAAGTCTGGATAACGTGAGCATGGCAACCGACCACCGCGTCGGCACCGGCGTCGATCGCGAGCCGGCCCAACCGGACTTGGTCGGGAACCGGGTATGGCGACTGCTCGCACCCCCAATGAAGAAATACGATAACGAAATCTGCTTCTTTCCTCGCCTTGTTAATCGCCCGCCGAAGGGTTTGGACGGATATGGGTGGGATACCGGGCTCCGTGTGCGTCGCAATGCTTTGACTGTTTGTCGTCAAGCAGCACAGAGCCACGATGCCGACCTTGCCGTCTTCGCTCTCGATAATGCAGGGGTCGAGCGCCTGTTCAAGAGAGTTTCCGTAGCCAAGCGTCTTGATTCCGGCTTTTTCCAGATTGGCGACCGTGTCTTTCAACCCTGCAACGCCGGCGTCCCCAGCATGGTTGTTCGCGACAACCGCAACCGAGACAGGCTTCAGCTGCTCGGCGAGAGCCGGACTCGAACATAACGTCGCCCACTTGAAGGGATGCGGGCTCGGCCTCTCACTCAGGGCGAACTCAACATTCGCGACGATCAGTCCATCTGGGCCTACTCGGTTCCTGACATCCCCGAAAAGGTCGAACCGCTCGTTTTCTTCCCTGGATGCAAGCACTTCATCAGAAAGATACACATCACCAAGAAACGCCAGCCTCATAATTGGAATCCTATTGCCACGACTATCTGATTGCGATCCTGCGCAGAGTCCGCATGAGGTAGGAGGATCCAACACAGCGGAGCGTTGACGGGACTTGGGTCAATTGGGCGGCCAGCGCTTGGAATGACGGGCGCGGCCCTCGTCAGTTGACCGAGGCGGCTCGCGCCCCGGTGTATCTCACCCTGATCTCGACGACGTCGCTCGGTGCGATTTCCGTGTCCTCGTCGGCGTCCACGCGCACAGTCTCACCGTTCTGCTTGCGATAGATGACAACATCGATCGCCCGACGCCGCTCTCCGCCGTCCAATTGCTCCAGCGACTCTCCGGCCATCACAAGCTGTTCGCCGAGGGCATCAAGTTGGGCTTGATTCTGTGCGAGTTGAGCGATCGCGTCCTGAAGGTCCTGCGGCAGCTTGAGCGTTTGAGGGTCATCGCTCTCAAGACGCCTTTGCGCTTCTTGCCTCGAAATCTGTGCTGCCGCCAGACGGGCTCTCGTGTCCATCTCGCGACTCTTGATGAGAACTGCCGCTCGCTGCTCGTCGGTAACGCGCCCTGAGGCAGCCAAGCCTCTCCGTGCGAGATCTGCGACCCGGTCAAGCTCGCTGACCTGCTGGGCGACGGCCTCCTGGTCTTGCTTCTGGCCTTGCTCGAGGGCAGCGACCTGGCTGTCGGCTAGCTTAACCGACGTGCTGAGATGCTGCTTCTCCTTTTGTTTATCCTCGATGCGCGACTTGAGACGGCGAATCTCGATCTCGGCAATTTCCGACAACGCTTTTTCGAGCGGAGCATCTACAGCTCCGGCTGGAGCCGGCGACCTCTGATAATGGGGATCGATGTTGATCTCCGCCTTGTTCTGCAGTTCGGCCCGCAGGCCCGCGACCCTGACTTGGCTCTTGGCGACGTCGCCCTTCAGAGCCCGGTACCGCCCCCGCAATTCGGCAACGGCCAGCGGAGTGATATTGGCGGCCTGCAGCGTCGAATAGCCTCCGGCGATCGCTATCGCCTGTCGCACGGTACTGCCGGAGCGATAGGGATACGCACCAGCTCTCATCACGTCGCCTTGTATATAGAAGGGTCTGGCCTCTACAAGCTGCACCGCGATATCGGTGCTTCGGATCGAGCTGCTTGTCGTGAGCATGCCCGTTACGGTGGCACGGAGTCGCGACAGTGAAACACCGGCCGCTGGGACCTCGCCAACGAAAGGAATCACGATGTTCCCGTCGACATCCACGGTCGTACGGCGCGTTATCTGCTCATTCTTGCCGAAGACGGAGACTTCGATCACATCCCCTTGGTCAAGCACGTATTGCGCCCGCGCCTGAAAACATACCAGTGCTGTCGAGACCAATGTCAGTAGACGCAGTCTTGCCTTCCATGACTGCCATGGTTTCCGTTTCGACGCACGGAAAGAGATCATCGATTTGTCGCCCGTGCCGATGTGGATGCGCGCGGGCTGAGCAGCTCTCGGAGCCGGTTCGGACATTCTAGCCTCCGTTTGCCATGACGTTGAATGCCGTGAAGACGCTGCCGTCCGTGACGCGGCGTATATGCTTCAAGTTCGCCTGAAGGTCGGCCGAGCTGGTCCTACCAGCACTGACAACGTAGAGGACGTAGTTTGCCGACCCCAATAGGAGCAGCCCCTCCGCGTTTTCCATTACCGGGGGCGCAATCAGGAGGACGAGGTCGTAGTCCGCCTGCAATTTCCGTACAACCTCTGACATTGCTTCCACCCGGAACGCGCGCTCCGTGGATTCATGCCCTGCTCCTCCAGCGGCGATGATCTTGCAGGTCGAATCTGGATCGCTTTGGATGACGTGCTGCTTGTCAGCCGTGCCGATCAGGAGATCTGTGAAGCCGAACTCATTGTTCAAGCCGAGCATTCCGTCCAGCTTCGGTTCACGTATATTGCAGTCCACGATCACGACACGGGCTCCAGCAGATGCAGACACGCGTCCTAGAGAGAGTGCCAGTGTCGTTTTGCCCTCGTTCGACTCCGTGGACGTAATCAGCACAGACCCGAGTCTCGTGCTCCTCGTTGCCAGCGTAAAGTTATAGTAGAGCTTGCGGATCGCTTCCATGTAGAGCGAACCTGACTCCGTGAGCGGACCCTTGATCAGATTGATAAGTGCCTTCTTTCGCCGCCATTTCATCTGGGGGATTGAAGCCAGATTATGAGCGGCCGTTGCCTGTTCAAGTTCACCCTCGGTACGGATCCGGCGGGTTCGCACTTCCCGCAGATAGGCGACGCCGAGCGCAAAGGCGAAGCTGAACGCGGTACTCACAACAACGCCGACCGTTCCGAGGAGCATTGCACCCGGGAAGTCAGGATTACGAGGCGGACGAGCGGCCGAGATGAGACGAGCATCGACGCTCACGCTGTCTCGCTGTTTCTCAAGCTCATGCAGACGAGCCTGTGCATCCTGGTAGTCTTGGCGCAGTCCGAGTTGCTGGCCGGAGCTCTTGAGCTCAGCGTCCAGTTCGCTCAACCGAGTCTTCAGCATCGCCTCGACCTGCTCGACCGCCCTCAGCTTTGCAGATCGCTGCTCCTCAAAGTATGAGGCTGCATACGCGTTGGCCACGTAGGCAGCGAGAACCGGGCGAGTGAATGTCGATTCGATGGCGATGACATCGGTCAGGGCGCGCCGCCGGATTTGAACGTTCTCCTTGAGAGCTCTCAGTCCGATAGTTTTGCTCCGCGGGAGTGGATCCGGCATGATAGAGTCTGGAGTGCCGCCCAAAGCGAACCCTTGACCGGGCGTGGCAGGGCTCGACCCATCGTTCGACGGACCCAAGACCGAGGCGATGAAATCCGACAGAGGTTGAGTGACTGCGGACATCGCGACCGAGAACTTGCTTGGCTCCGGCGAGAACTCGGGCGGCAGTGTCGGGCCGAGCTTCTCGAGGACGCGAAGGGCCACGTTCTCTGACTTCAGAATTTCAACCTCCGCGTCAGCATTGAGCTGCGGCAGGTTCCGGAGGTCCGGCGTCGGCGTCGCAAGCAATCGCGACGCTCCCTGGTCCAGAATGATCACTGCGGTCGCGGTGAACTTGTTCTCAAGCTTCGAGAACCCGATGACGGAGGCCAAACCCACGAGAAGGGTGAGTGATACGACCAGTCGGATGTGCCGACGCAGCAGGTCAGTAACAACAGACCAGAACTGTGCGAGATCAACGCGGTCCTCATCTGCCGAGCGCGGTGGCGATGCGGGCGAGTGCACCCTGGCGGAATCGGCGGAGGCGGCACCATGATCGGCGTGATTATCATCCATCCCGAGGTCCGGAGCGAGCCTGCTCACGGTACTGCTTCCGCGCAGGGGCCGCATGGTCACATCATATTTCATTTGCATTCCTGACTCGGCGTCTGTTCGTCGTGCCTACATGGTACCGTCCGAAAGTCTCCGATCCTCCCGTGCGGTCGAGCAGGTTCAAGCAATGAGTATCATAGGCCGTCGAACATGAGGTGCGAGTGTCTCGTACCTACCTCGGACGAGGGATGCTCGGGAGAGAATTTCTCTTCATGAGCCTCGTGCGAATGCTAAGCTGTTCTTCTGCCAACGACGTTCTCTCGCGCTAAACCGTTCGATTATCGGCGTTTCGGACCATCAATGGCGTTGCCCGGCCGCCCTCTCAGCGTTAAACTTCTCATTTGTAACGCTCCTCCGCATGGGCGATTTGGTTTATCATACCGGCGGGTCAGTTCTACGATTTGGAGGTAGGCAGTCCACTTGGTGCGCTCACGTTCCTGCTGCACCTGCCGTTGGTCCCGCCACCGATGTCAGCCGCTGAAGGTCGCGCTTCAGTCCGGCCCTGACAACGCAGTCGAGGGCTGCCAGTGCTCTGCTGAGCGAAGCGGTCCAACTCGCACTGGCTTCAGCACGGAAGTTGAACGCAAGGTGCCTGCGGCTGACGGCGGGATGGCTTGAGACTGGTTGCCACGTCTGTCACGGACGCAGCAAGCCCACCGCTCGTCCCAGCATCCCATGCTAGGTGATGAAACTGAGTTCGCGCCGGACACGGCCGCTGTCGAGTCGCTCCCTCCACCAGCCGATCGTCTGCTCCAATCCATCCTCGAGGGCCGTCCGAGGGCGCCATCCCGTCAGCTGTTCCAGACGAGAGCTGTCGGCGAGCAGAGCGCGGACCTCAGAGGCTGCGGGCCGGAACCTCTGAGAATCCTCGACCACGGGCTTGGAGCATCGCGTTGTATCGACGATGAGCGATATCAGGTCCGAAACGGCGACAGCTCGGCCACTCCCGGCATTGTAAGCTCGACCGTACTCGACCTGCGGCGCCTGACCGACTGCCATGAAGGCTGCGGCGGTGTCCTTCACGAAGGTCAGATCACGGACAGGGCTCGTGTCGCCCACGAGAATGGCCGGACAATTTGGATCGAGAGCTTGCCGGATGAGCGTCGGGATGATCGCACGTTCGCTCTGCCGCGGGCCGAACGTGTTGAACGGACGAAGGATTACCACCGGGAGATCGAACGACCTTGCGAATGCCTCGGCCATCATATCCGCGCCGATCTTCGAAGCCGAGTACGGCGATTGACCTTGAAGGGGATGACTTTCTGTGATCGATGAATCGAGGACCGTGCCGTAGACCTCACTTGTCGAAGTCTGCACGACCCGTTGCGTGTTCCATTCCCTGGCCGCCTCGAGAACATTCAAGGTGCCGATGACGTTGGTCTCGACATACGCTTGCGGCATGACATAGGATTGCGGGATCGCAATCAGCGCAGCCAGATGAAAGACGACATCTTGGCCTTTGACGATGCGGTGAACCAGCGCAGGATCCCGAATGTCGCCCCGAATGATCTTCAACTTTGCCCTGGTGCTCTCCGAAAGGTCATCCAGCCATCCATGGCTGTCGAAGGAGTTGTACTGACTGAGAGCGGTGACCTTTGCGCCCTGCTCCACGAGCGCTTCGGTCAAGTGGGATCCGATGAAGCCATCTGCGCCTGTAACAAGGACCTTTACATTCTTATAGCTCACAGGTTGCTCCTCTCAGGCGTAACTGTTTCCAAGGATTTGTGCGCGATATTGGCGGCATGGAACTCCATCCGGCCCTTGACCTCGGATGAAGAGAGAACAATCGACGAGGCGCGTCTGAGAATGGCGATTGCAGCTTTGAACATGCAGGCGATGTCAGTCGTCAGAGTGCGCCTGCTATAGTACTGCAGGTCCATGTCAGCTTTCATCGGGAAGAGAACCGCACGGTAGAACGCTCCTGGATCCGGGTGTCCGGTATAGAGATCGCTCTCGTTCCTGAAGGCGATCTGTGTCGGACCTACGATGCCTGGCTTGTACTTCAGCACTTCCATGTACGGTCCTGAGAAGCAGTCAGCGAAGGCGAAGGATTCCGGCCTCGGACCGACGATTGCCATATCTCCTCTGAGAACATTCAGGAATTGCGGAACTTCGTCGAGCTTCGTCGCCATCAGGATCTTGCCGACCTTTGTCGAACGATCGTCGTTCTCCAGCGTCAGAGGAGATCCATCCGGGCCGCAGTCGCAGCGGAACTTGCGGAACTTGTACATGCGAAACGGACGCCCGTTGTGCCCGATCCGCATTTGCGAGAACAGGATCGGACGTCCTGTCTCGAGAGCTATGGCAAGCGTGACGAGAATGATTACCGGACTGAGGATCACCAGAGCCGATAACGATATGACGATGTCGAGAAGGCGCCTCACAAGTTCAGCTCCTTTGCGGATTTCGGAAAGACCACCTGGACTGTTGGGGGCAGCCGACGCCCTCACCTAGCGGCGAACGGAGTCCGCCAGTGATTGGACGATCCTTTCGACATGCGCCTCCTCAAGCCTCGGATGGAGCGGAAGTGTGAGTTCACGCCTCGTGTAATCTTCCGTTTTCGGAAGCCTGACTGACGGATAGCGTTCCTTGTAGATCGCCAGATGATGGACTGGCGGATAATGGATCGTGGTCTGGATTCCGTCCTGCCTGAGGCCTAGGATGACGTCCTGTCTGTTCGTCTTATCGGGCAAGACGACAGGCATGATATGGTAGGCCGAGCTACGCTCGTCGTCGAAGGGAACCACGACGTCCGGAGCGTACTCGCCGAGCATCTTTCGATACAATGCGGTGAGCCCCTTCCTTCGGGCGTTCCACACGTCAAGGTGGCGGAGCTGAACCAGTCCTAGAGCAGCTCTCAGCTCGTCCATACGGTAGTTATAGCCCAGCATCGTTACGTCGTAGGTAAGCGTCGGGTTGGACACGCGCTGGAACGTGCCGCTCGTCAGCCCATGACCGCGCAGTTGCCGGATCCGTGCACGCAGTGCATCGTCTCCCGTGACAACGGCGCCGCCTTCCGCCGTCGTCATGTTCTTGTTGCCGTAGAAGCTGAAGGCTGCGGCAACTCCGTAGGTTCCGGCCTCGGGCAGACCGGTCGCATGGGCAGCATCCTCGATCAGCATGAGGCCACGCCTTTCGGCGAATTCCCGCCACTTCTCACGATCCGGCAGGTATCCGGCATAGTGCACAAGAACCACCGCCTTCGTTCTCGAGGTGCACTTCGCTTCCGCGTCCTCCAGCGACATGAGCGGAACATGGTCGGACACGATGTCGACGAAAACCGGCGTCGCTCCCACGTAGAGGACACAATTCGCCGTCGCGACGAACGTCAGCCCTGGAACCAGAACCTCATCGCCCTCCCCCAGCCCGAGAGCCAGCATGATCAGATGGAGGCCGGCGGTACAGGAGCTCACGGCAACCGAGTCCTCCGTTCGATGGATGTCGGCGAATGCCCGTTCGAACAGCTGAACTCGTTCTCCCATGGTGATCCAGCCGCTGTCGATGACATCCGTCAGCGCCGCTTTTTCTTCGGGTCCAAGGATAGGCTCTGCTACAAGCAGCATGTTTGTCTTCCTGATCGCTGAGTTGTCGTGGCGGAGGATCTGGTTCGTTCTGGCCTAGATGGCGGCAGCCTGGTGTGACGGCACCTGGCCATCCCAGTCGATTTCCTGAGCTTTATGGAAATCATCGACCCGTCCGATATCGAGCCAGAGACCGCTATGTCGGAACGTATGGACCGGAACGTTCTTCTGCATCATGCAGAGCACGAGATCGTCGAAGCCGAAGGGCGTGCCGTTCGGTATGAACGGAAGCACATCCGGTTCCATGCAGTAGATCCCCATGCTCACGTGATTCACGAGCGTCGGCTTCTCTCTGAATTGCACGACCACGTCGCCAACTTCGTCAATCACGCCGAAATCCAGCTTGGTGGGTCTGGCCGTTGTCGCGATCGTCAGAGGGCCACCGTGCCTCCGGTGGCTGCCGGTGAACGCGCTCAGGTTGAGATCCGTCAGGATGTCGCCATTCAGCACCAGGAACGTGGTGTCGAGCTTCTCGCGCAGCAGAGACAGCGCGCCGACGGTTCCAAGCGGCTCGATCTCCTGCGTGTAGATGATGTTGATGCCCCACTGCTCTCCGTTCCCGCAGAAGCTCCGGATCAGATGTCCGAGGTATCCCGTGGTGATGTAGATTTCTTCGATGCCGCTGCGGCGAAGCCAATGGAGCAACAGCTCGAGTACCGGGCGCGCGCCGATCGGCATGAGCGGCTTTGGCAGGACTGACGTATAGGGTCGAAGACGGGTTCCTCTGCCACCTGATTGAATGACTGCCTTCATGCCTCGTCTCCTCCGGATAGACCGATATTCAACCAGCACAGCAGGCGAAGCCAACGCGAGAAACGGCACCAAATTCTCTACGCCTGAAATACCATCAGTAATTTCGGCCGCGATTTTCCTTGCGCCCTACTGTCTGGGATCTTATTCAGACTAATGAACGCAGCCCCGAAAAGATACATCTATGAGTAGTGATGGCGGCTCTCTTAGGGAGTACCAAACCATTTACTTTTGCTCATTCTGGGGAGGGGGCGCGATTGCTGTTTCCCTGAAGTACGAGCGCGGGAAATCGGGCGCGGCATCGCCGAGTTTAATCCTGGCCTTGAAGGTGCAATCCACTATCCGCAGGCCCTGTCATCGAGCTCGCAAACCGGTGGGCGAGGCCGCCAGAGGAAGCCAAGCATGGGACATGTTGGCTCGCTGGCATGACCATAGACCTGAATTGTATCGGCGAGGTGCCGCGGATTACGCATCCGCCTGCCCGCCGAACTTCGGCGCTGTTCCGCCACAGCATCCGCCTATGTCGGCCAGCTTCCGTCCCGAGCCGATGCGAGCTTGAGGATGCCTAAAATCAACCGCGACCGAGAAGGACGTTCTTTGACGCGACACCGGGCATGAGGGCAATCCGATTTCGCAGCAGGAATAGCCCGGAGAGCCACGGTGGTACGCCGCCGTAGGTATGTCGCGACGACTAATTGAGGCGCAATGTTGTCAGAACATCGCGGGAGGAACTTCTCAATGACAAGTATTGTCGCGTCAGCGGAGTTAATCGGCTTCGACGGCAGCCGAAGCATCTACCGGGTCGATCTGAGCCAGCTCCCCTTCAGCACCCTTCAGGCCAT
>NZ_JAGPUP010000451.1:0-15844 GCF_018069605.1 Microvirga sp. HBU67558
AAAACGACGGCGCTTGAAGATCGACAACCGGATGGCTCCTCGAGTAGCCATCCCTCGCTACACGGTCAAGGTTAATGCAACGGTGCCGGCGGCCCTGACCGCCGACATCATCGCCCTGGCGACCCAATATGGCCGCTATGGATATCGGCGGATCACAGCCCTGCTGCGGGACGCCGGCTGGCTTGTCAACAAGAAGCGGGTCGAGCGGATCTGGCGGCGGGAGGGGCTCAAAGTGCCACAAAAGCAACCCAAGAGAGGCCGTCTCTGGCTCAACGACGGATCCTGCGTCCGGCTGCGGTCAGAGTATCCCAACCATGTCTGGTCGTATGACTTCGTCGAAGATCGCACTCATGACGGGCGCAAGTTCCGCATGCTCAACATCATTGACGAGTTCACGCGTGAATGCCTGACCATCCGGGTGAACCGGAAGCTGAAAGCCGTCGATGTGATCGATGTGCTCTCGGACCTGTTCATCCTGCGCGGTATTCCGGGCCATATTCGTTCCGACAACGGCAGCGAGTTCGTGGCCAAAGCTGTGCGTGAGTGGATCACGGCTGTGGGTGCCAGGACGGCTTACATTGAGCCGGGCAGCCCGTGGGAGAACGGCTATTGCGAGAGTTTCACCTCAAAGCTTCGGGATGAACTGCTGAAAGGAGAGATCTTCTACACCTTGGAGGAGGCAAAGGTGGTGATCGAAAGCTGGAGACGACATTACAACACGGTGCGCCCGCACTCATCCCTGGGCTACCGGCCGCCTGCACCGGAGGTCTTGGTCTCGGCTTCCAAGCTGGCGCCCAGACCAACGCTGAATTAACATCACACTCGGATCACCCACATGGGGCAGGCCAGCTTTGACGATGAACCCAGAGGGATCTGTCAGCCATTCTGAAGCGACCTCCCGTTTCACCCGCAAGTGCGACGACCGATAGCGCTACCTCGGCAGGCTCAGGAGATGCCCGCCCTCCGCGAGCCTGTTGGCGGCCTGTGGGGTTATCAGTTCGGAGCTCCATCTTCAGGCTTTGAGCGGCCCAGACTCGTGCAGCTTCAGACGACCGGCTAGCGCCATTGCTGCAGCCGTGATGAAGTACGGCAAGCTCAGGCTCGAGTTGGCCTGTCACATCCTTTGCATGGCCGCGGCCGCATCGTCATGACGCCCCTCCTGAACGGCCGCCGTGCCCAGCGCCAAGTAGGCCAAGTAAGCCAGCAGATCGAAGGGGCTGAGCCGCGGGGCGCCTGCCCTCAGGCAGAGATTTTTTTCACAAACGTCCTCGAGGCCGAGCGCTTCCTCGGCCATCAATGATCCGCTCGAGCGGGCATCGCTCACTTTGGAACAATGCCGCCGAGCGCGTCTTCGACATGGATGGAGATGATCTCGTCGGAACTGGACTCCGCACGCAAGCCCAAGCTTTCGGCCTGGCTCGCATCGAAGCGGCTGGGTCATCCCTCGACAAAACGAATGATGGTCAAATCGAGCTCGTGGCAGATCCTGGCGACGGCCTGCTCGCCGGCGACCCGCCGAAGCGCCTCGATCTGCCCGACGACGGTCACCGACACGTTCGGCATCGTCAGGTTGCGCCGTTGTGCGACCTTCGACGTATCCATGCTCGCCGCATCGACGAGGAAATTGACGGCGGATCGCGGCGAAGCATGGGCGTGGCGGACGTCAAGCGAGACTGGCAGGATGGTTTCCTGACCGTTCAGCGGCTCGCGGACGATGCCGGAGAAAAGACCGATGCCGCCTTGTTGGGCTTGCCCGGGCGGACGCAGATCGTGGGAAGCCCGATGCCCACGCCGCCGAAGAACTCGCGCCGGGTTTAATCGGCCAGAAGGAGCTCGCCCATTGCCTATTGAGCTCCGTAGCTCATGAGAGGTGTCGAGACGAACTCATCCCCGTCGCGTCCGGGAACGGAGCGCCGAAAACCGCGACGGAAGATGTGAGGACAAGGCGCGGCTTGTATTCGTCGCCGATAATGCGAACGGCATCGAACAGGAATCGTGTCCCGTCGAGATTGATCCTGTATCCTTTGTCGAAATTGGCCTCCGCGTCGCCGGATACGATGGCGGCCAAGTGAAAGATCACGTCGGGACGGCTCGCGACGAGCTTATTCGCCCGCCGGGCATCGAAAAGTCGGACGTCAACGTATCGACGGCAAAGGACGCCTGAGGGCGCTCGGGTTCGACCACATGGTGCAGAACGAGGCGCGTAGTCGCGTTTTTCCCCCAGGCGGCGTTCCTTGACCTAACGTTCCGTGAGTTTGCGGCCGACCATTCCGGCCGCTCCGAGAATGAGGATCTGCATCGATCAGCATTCTCTAAAAATTGCGCCCGAAGACCGCGAGGGATGCTCGAGGCTTGAGGCGATGGGGGGACGGCGCCGTCCGGTGCGCAAAGGTCCGAACGGCGCCGCTCTGATCACTTTGACGCGCTTACTTCTGCCGTACTTTGTCAATCTCCGCCTGCATCATCCTCACCGTCTCGGGACCGATGGTCGCAGCGTGCTTCTCCCAGACGGGCTTGGCCTGCTCGCGCATGCGGTTGGCCTCCTGTTCATTCAGCTCGTTGACGACGATGCCCGCGCCCTTGATCTTGCTCAGCGAGGCTTCCGACAGCTCGCGGGAAACCTTGCGTTGCTCATCCCGCGAGGCGGCAGCGCATTCCCGCAGAGCAGCCTGCTCGTCCTTCGACAATCCGTCCCACAGCTTCTTGGAATAGAGCATGAGGAACGGCGTGTAGGCGTGACGCGTCACGGAAAGATACTTCTGCACCTCGTAGAACTTCGACGTGTCGATCGTCACGAAGGGATTTTCCTGGCCGTCGATGGCCTTCGTTTCCAGAGCCGTGAAGACTTCGCCGAATGCCATCGGGACCGCATTGGCCCCCATGTTCTTGAACGTGTCGAGGAACACGTTGTTCTGCATGACGCGAACCTTCAGTCCCTTGAAATCCTCCCACTTCTCGACCGGACGGCGAGAATTGGTGAGATTGCGGAAGCCGTTCTCCCAGTAAGCCAGATTGACGAGGCCGACCGTCTCGAGCTTGCCGTCGATGTACTTGCCGAATGCGCCGTCGAGGACGGTATCGGCCTCCTTGTTGTTGGCGAACAGGAACGGCAGATCGAACACGCCGAGATCCGGCAGGATGCCGATCAGGGGCGAGCTCGACGTCACGACCATCTCCTGCGTACCAGAGCGAAGCGCCTGGGTGGCCTGGAGATCGCCCCCGAGGGCATTGCCCCAGAAGCCCTGCACTTTCATCTTGCCGCCGGACTTATCGGTAAGGCACGCCCGAAACTTCTCCACGCCCTTGCCGTTCGGATGATCCTCGTTCACGCCGTTGGACAGACGGATGTTGCGCTCTGTGAACTGGGCATTGGCCGGAACGGCCGCCATGATCGTTGCGGCGACGCCGGCGGCCAGAGCGAATTTCAATGCGTTCATAGTTGTTTCCTCTCTTGTGGTTTTGATAACGCTTATCGTCTCATCGGCCCCGCAGCCAGGCAAGTGGCACCATGACCAGGTCGGGGAAGATGATGAGCAGGACGAGCACGATGAGCTGAGCGATCAGGAACGGGTTCACGCCGCGGATGACCGCGCCCATGGGGACACGAGCGACGCCGCTTACCACGTTCAGTACGATTCCAACCGGGGGCGTGATCAACCCGATGGCGTTGTTGATGATGAACAAAACGCCGAAATAGACCGGGTCGATGCCCGCCTGCTTCACAATCGGCATCAGGACCGGTGTCAGGATCAGAACCGTCGGAGAGAAATCCAGGGCGGTTCCGACAATGACGACCAGGAACATAAGGGCGAACATGAGCAAGGTCTTGTTGCCCATCAGAGGCTCGATGAGCCCGCTGATTTCCCCCGGAATGTTCGCCTGTGTGATGAGCCATGCGGACACGAGCGCCGCCGCGACCAGGAACATCACCACGGCAGTCGTCTTCGCTGCCGTGAGGAAGACGCCGTAGAGCATCGACGGCTTCAGCTCGCGGTAGACGAACATGCCGATGATGAGCGCATAGACCGCAGCGAGAACCGCTGCCTCGGTGGGGGTGACGATGCCCCACTTGATGCCGCCCAGGATCATCACGGGCATGAGAAGCGCATAGAATCCGTCGACGAAGGCCTTGCCCCTCTCGCGCATGGAGGCGCGTGGCGCCGTCTTCATCTTGTCCCGCCGGCTGACGACGGCCCAGGCGACTACAAGCGCCACGCCCATCATCAGACCCGGGAAGACACCTGCGAGAAAGAGCTGGGAGATCGAGACATTGGCCGCCACGCCGAAGACGATGAAGCCGATGGAAGGAGGGATCACCGGCGCGATGATGCCGCCAGCCGCAATAAGTCCAGCCGCTCGCGGAATGTCGTAGCCTGCGTTACGCATCATCGGGATCAGAATGGCCGCCAGAGCCGCCGTGTCCGCGGCCGCCGAGCCGGACAAGGCTGCGAGGATGAGCGCTGCCACGATGGCAACGTAGCCGAGACCGCCATGGATGTGCCCGAGACAGGCCAGGGCAAAATTGACGATGCGCTTCGACAAGCCGCCGACATTCATCAGTTCGCCGGCCAGCAGGAAGAACGGAACGGCTAGAAGCTGGAAGTTGTCGGCCCCTATGATCATGTTCTGGGCCACGATCTGGCTGTCGAAATTGCCGAGCCAGAGCATGAGAGCGAGTGCGCAGACGATCAGTGCAAAGGCAATCGGCATGCCGAGCGCCATGGCTCCGAGAAGCGAGACGAGAAAAACGAGAATGGTCACTCGAGCCGCTCCTTCAAGGCATGAGCTTCATCGCCACTGTAGTCGCCGGCGAAAGCCTTGAGCTCATGCTCGCTGATATGCCCGGTCAAGACGCGCATGATACGAAGCACTGCCATCAATCCCAGGCCGATACTCGTGAAATATCCGACACCATAGACCCAAAGCATCGAAATCTCGGTGATGGGAGCATAGTTCGTGGCATTGATCTCGGCCTGCTGCCATGTTCCCCAGAAGAAGACGGCGCAGCATCCGATGATGAACAGGTCGGACAGGATCATGCAGAGCTTGCGACCGTTCTCGCCGAGACGGGCCACCAGGGTCTCGACGCCCAGATGAGCATTCTCCCGCCCAACCACGACGGCGCCGATGAAGGTCAGCCAGACGAAGAAGAAGCGGGACAACTCTTCCGACACGTCGATACCCGTATCGAAGAGATAGCGCAGGACGACATTGCCGAAGACCATGACCACCATGGCGGCCAGCAGAAGAACGAGCAGTCCTTCCAAGCCCTTGAAGAAAAAGGAAATTAGCCTGCTCACACTGTCTCCTGCCTTTGGCGCCGTTTTGGACGCCCCTTATTCTGTTCGCCGCGAAGGATTGTTCAAGTCTTGCGAACGACTAACATGCTGCGCGATCTAAGGCGCAGTGGCCAGGAGTGTCAATTCAGCCGGCGAGGCGGTTTCACGAGCAATATGCGTAGCAGGACGATGGGCTTTTCTCCTTCCCGTCCCGTTTTCACGCATTCTCACTTGCGCCAGGAGCAATGCAGGCCTTAGCAACAGCTTCCCGGCGATTTCCAGTGGCAGTCGGGAACTTTTTCCGATTGCATCTTTGTTTCAGATTAGACTTATGAATACCTGCTCGCATGGAGCATTTCGGTGGATATCATGGACCGGCAGCTTCCATTCTGTCCGCCGGAGGCATCAAACCTGCGGCCTCTGCCGATCGCGACGAGAGCGTAGCCCAACGAGGATCCCATGAAGATCACAGGCGTCGAAACCATCCGTCTCCAGGAATTCGCGAACATCGTCTGGGTTCGCCTGCACACGGATGAAGGGCTCATCGGCCTCGGTGAGACCTTCATGGGAGCGGCCGCCGTGGAGGCCTACATTCACGAGACCGTCGCGGCCAAGCTGATCGGGCGCGACCCTCTCCAGATCGAAGGGATCAACCGCGATCTCCAGAACTATTTGGGCTGGCGTTCTGCCGGCGTGGAGACACGCGGCAACTCTGCCGTGGACATCGCGTTGTGGGATCTCTTCGGAAAGGCCTACGGCAAGCCCGTCTGCGACATGCTGGGAGGCCGTTCCCGCGACAGGATCAGGGTTTACAACACGTGCGCGGGCTACCGTTACATTCGCGACGGCCGCGCGCAGAAAGTCGCCAACTGGGGCGTCGGCGAGACCGAAGGCGCCTATGAGGATCTGGATGCATTCCTCCATCGTGCGGACGAACTCGCCCATTCGCTCCTCGAACAGGGCATCACGGGCATGAAGATCTGGCCCTTCGATGTCGCGGCCGAACGCAGCCATGGATACGACATCTCGCCGGACGAGCTGCGGACGTCCCTTGAACCCTTTGCCAAGATCCGCAATGCCGTGGGCGACAAGATGGACATCATGGTCGAGTTCCATTCCCTATGGAGCCTGCCGATGGCGAAGAAGCTCGCCGGGGCGCTGGCAGAGTTCGACACCTACTGGCACGAGGATCCCTTCCGCCTCGACAACATCGGCGACCTCAAGGAATATGCGCAGCATTCGAAGGCTTGGGTCTGTGCTTCGGAGACCCTGTCCTACACTCACGCATTCCGGGAATACCTCGAAACCGGCATCGCGGGCGTCGCTATGCTCGACCTGTCCTGGTGCGGAGGCCTGACGGAAGCGCGCAAGATCGCCGCGCTGGCGGAAGCGTGGCATGTGCCTGTAGCGCCGCATGACTGCACGGGCCCGGTGGTCTACGCCGCGTCCTGCCACTTCTCCCTGCATGCGCGCAATGCGTTGATTCAGGAGAGCGTCCGCGCCTTCTATACGGGCTGGTATACCGAACTCGTGACAGAACTGCCGACCGTCACGAAAGGAGAGGTCACGGTGAACATGAAGCCGGGGCTTGGGCTCGAACTGCTGCCGGAGCTCTGGCAGCGGCCGGACTCCATCATACGGCTGACCGAGGAACCCTGATCCTTCAGGAACCAGGCACGAATTCTTTTAGAGCACCAGACCGACCCAGATGAGGGTCCATTTTTCCGCACGATGCGCCAGTGGACCGAGACATCTTCAGAGAACGAGTTAGAATACGATGAGCAATGTGATCGACGCCCTCGTTGCAGCCTTGGGATCTCAGGTCCGCGTCGGATCCGACATTCCTCCTCGCAATCATGCCGACGCCAGCGGCCTCGAGCCCATCGCTCCTCAGGCGTTGATCCTACCGCAGTCGACGGAGGACGTTGCGACCGCTCTGAGGATCTGCCATGAGCACCGCCAGTCTGTCGTCACGCAAGGCGGATTGACCGGCCTTGCGGGCGGCGCTCATCCGCAAGCGGGAGAGATTGCCCTGTCCCTGGAGCGGATGAACGGGATCGAAGAGATCGACCCGGCGAGCGCAACGCTGACGGCTCTCGCCGGCACCCCTCTCGCGATCATTCAGCAGGCTGCGGATGACGCGGGCTTTCTATGCGGAATCGACCTCGGCGCGCGCGGCACCTGCACGATCGGCGGCAACATCGCGACCAATGCCGGCGGCAACCAGGTGCTGCGCTATGGCATGACCCGTCGCAACATCCTCGGCCTGGAAGTGGTCCTGGCGGACGGCACTGTGGTTCGCTCCCTCAACAAGATGCTGAAGAACAATGCCGGATACGACTGGACTCAGCTCTTCATCGGCAGCGAGGGAACTCTCGGCATCGTGACCCGAGGCGTGATCAGTCTGCACCCTAAGCCTCAGGGCTTGCAGACGGCTCTCTGCGCAGTCGGCAGCTTCGAGGATGCCCTCGTGGTCCTGCGCCGGTTCCAGCAGGCTCATCCGGGACGCCTGCTGGTCTTCGAGGCCATGTGGCGGGAGTTCATGACGGTCGCAACAGAGATCTGCGGCATTGCGCCTGCCTTCGAGTCCGAGCACGATGTGACGCTCCTGATCGAGGCCGACATGGGAGCGGATCCGGCGGGAACGGAAGCCTTTTCCCTCGTGCTTGAAGAGTTCTACGAGCAGGATCTCATCAAGGACGCCGTAGTGGCTCAGTCACGCGCCGACCGGAGCCGCTTCTGGGCCTACCGGGAAACGCCCTACGAATACGGACGCTTCCTGCCCGAGGAAATCCGCTTCGACGTCAGCGTGCCGCTCAACCGGATGACGGAAGCCGTCGCATACCTGCGTCAGGAGATGCCGAGACAGTGGCCCGACGCCGTTTATGTGGTGTTCGGGCACGTGGCGGACAGCAACATCCATATCAATGTCGCCGTCCGCGACATGGACGACGCGATCAAGAAGGGCGTTCAGGGTCTCGTCTACGACTTGGTGTCCCGTCTCGGAGGCTCGATCTCCGCGGAACATGGCATCGGGCGTGTCAAGCGCCTTTATCTCCCCTTAAGCCGCACGGAGCCCGAGCTCGCCTTGATGAGGCAGATGAAGCAGATGCTCGATCCCTCCGGCATCCTCAATCCCGGTCGCATTCTCTAGAGCATCGGACGTGAGTTCGAATTCACGTCCGATGCCTTAGTAGGGCATGCCGCCTCCGGCGAGTCAAATCTATCGATGATTTCGCACGTTCATAGGCATGTATTCAGGACAACAATACTGACGCAAAACTGTTAAAGCTGCCCGGTGTTGCATCTTTGCTATAGCCCATCTTGGCTATAGCCCCCTACTCTGCGTTCGTGACTCCTCGCACAGGGTAGAACACTCATGAAAAACCGTATTCTTGGCTTGCTTGCCGCAACCGCCCTCTCGACGGCTGCTGTCTCGTCCGTGTCCGCCGCCGACCTGCCGATGCGTGCCGCCCCTCCTCCGGTGATCGCGACCGTTCCGGTCTTCACCTGGACCGGCTTCTACATCGGTGGCAACCTCGGCTGGGGCTGGCGCGACGATGACAACGAAACCGTGGTGCTGACCGGCCCGGGCATCCCGGCCGGCATCGTGGGCGGCACGCTGAACTTCGGCAGTGGGGACGACGGCAACTTCCTCGGTGGTGGCCAGATCGGCTACAACTACCAGATCGGCTCGTTCGTGGTGGGTATCGAGGCCGACATCCAGGGGATCGCGACCGACGACAACGAGGCGGTGTTCATCCCGGGCCCGGGCTTTGCCGGCGGCACCTTCGTGCCCGGCGAGTTCGAGGATTCAGCCGATTGGTTTGGCACGGTGCGCCTGCGCGCCGGTGTGGCCTTCGACCGCTTCCTGGTCTACGCCACCGGTGGTCTGGCCTACACGGAAGACAACACCGGCTGGACGGTCGGCGGTGGTGTCGAGTGGGCCCTGCCGGCGAACCTGTTCGGCTCCTCAGCCGTCACCCTGGGCCTGGAAGGCCTGTGGGTCAGCATTGATCAGGACGATGATAACGATGGCCGCATCGGGACCTTTACGCCGGTTGGCGGAGCGCCGGTCGATGTGTTCCTGCCGCGGGGCAATGACGAGCAGGACTTCTTCGTCGCCCGAGCCAAGTTGAACTTCAAGTTCGGCACCTACTAAGAGCGCCGCAGCAACAGCAGCACAAGAGGCTCGGGGCAACCCGGGCCTTTTTGTTGCGTGGAGGCCAGAAAATGGTGCTGTGGCTGGATGTTCTCGACCAGGACCCAGCCGCGTTTGAAGATCGGACAACAAAGCGGCCCCTTGATCGCCCGCCCCTCGCAACACCTCCAAAGTGAATGCAATGAAGCCGAGCGCCAAGAGTGTGTCGGCAATCAAATCGTCACGATGGATGCCATGATCGAGCGCGACCCGGCCGAGAGAGCGGAGGGAATGAGGTGGGCTCTAGGTCGCCTGGAAGGCTCGGCGGGCTCGTTCGCGGATTTCGTCCAACTCGTCCTGGAGGGAGTTGATCTGCCCTTCCAACTTCTCGAGGGAGGCACAGTCCGGAGTGATGAACAGGCGGCCATCCTCGCCCCTGGTATAACGCAGGAGGGCAACCCTGACGGAGGCCCGCTTGTCGGGAGTACCCGGTGTGATGTCGAGCTCAAAGGCTCCGAAGACATGCATGGAGCTGTCTCCTTCCCCGGTTGAGAATGCCCGGATTGGGAAGGATTTTGGAGGACTGGTGCGCCACTGCCTGCGCTAGTCTCACGACCTATGAACAGGACCCGATCCGCCAACCCGGAAGAGGAGGATGGCTGAACTGCAGTCCAGCCGGAACGCAGTCGGGGCGGCTCGTATTCAGGCCTGTGATGGGTTGGGAATTGATGGACCCGGTTGTTTCCGGATCGGCGACGGTGTCGAACTTCTGGGACCAGAGATGATGTTGCCAGGACGTATTGGAGATCGTGTTCTCGGATTCTGTGCCCTCGGCTGCGGCAACGGAGAGGGTAAGGCCCGCCAACACCATCGCGGCTGCGGGAATTCTGACGCCGATCATGGTAGCCTCCACAGTTGGACCTGAGAATAATCCTTCTCCGCTCAACAGCGTTCCCGCCGAGTGAGGGCGTTTACCACTTATTTGCATTGTTCATCTGGGCGATGAGTGTCGCGTACGTGACAGGTTTTCCCGTGCCTTCCTGCCGCTTCAACCGGAAGGTTGATCGTCCATAGCCAGGTGCTGGCGGGCCCACATGGCGGCCTGCGTGCGGTTCTCCGCCCGGACCTTTCTCAGAATGCTCTTGAAAGGGACCTTAACGGTCGCCTCTGCGACGCCGAGCCGGCGCGCGATCACCTTATTGGAGTCGCCCTGCGTCAGGAATCGCAGAATCCGAGCTTCTCGATCAGATAACCGTCCGGCGAGCCCGGGCCTGCCGTTCGAACCGACGGAGCGTCCGGCATGCTCCGGCGGGAGCGCTGTTCAAGCAGTGCCAAGTCAACCGCGGCCGGAAGGAAGGGCTCACCGGCCACGACGAGTTCCAGAGCCTTGATCAGGCTGCTTCCGGCCATGGCTGGCGAGCCGATTCCGTTCAATCCAGCCTCGTACAGACGCACGACAGCATCCGGTTCCAAATGGTCCGCCAGGATAACCACCCATGCTGAAGGGCACTGGGCCTCCAATCGTTCAACGGTTCCCAAGTACTCATCGGCCGAAAGAGTTTCGCACAGTAGGACGAGAACAGGCTCGCTCCTGGCAAAGACTGACACGTCCGATGCCGGATCGAGGACGTCATCAGCAAGAGCGAAGGGCGTGTCGGACAAGATGTGCCTGAGACCGGCGCGCAGGACGGTGTTTCGGCAGATCAGCAGGGTCGCGATGCTCGGAGAGGTGCCAGAGGCAGCAGATGGTAGTTGCATCCCGACAACAGCCTCGTCCCCCATAATACGACGCCACCCTGCCCCGTTGGCCAATGACCAATATTGTCGGAAGAACTGGCCTGATGGTTCGTCCGAACGTGGCATAAGCGTGACACGGTCGGGTTAGCTCTTCCGGTGGGGGCGAAGGCAATTACCATTCGTGTAGCGCACCAGAACCACGGACCAGACATTTCCTCCGTTAGTGGATGAGGGAGTTCCTGACGCTGCCGAGCGTCGTCCTGCGTTTCGTACCTGTGGGAAGTTGAACACCTGATAGATAACCATGGCTACGCGGCCAAGTTCGGGTCACGCGACGACCATCCGCCACTCCGGATCAGCGCTGAACGAGATTTCACCCGATCATTTTGGTCCGAGTTGCTCGTGCCCCGACCTCGATGTCGGACCGCAGCGGCCAAGTGAGCCGAGGTATATCGATACAGCCTCACTGTGTGGGTGGCGCGAGAGCAAAATTCTCTTCACCCGTGAGACCGAACGATCCAGCGCCAATTGTGCATAACCGCATCTTGGGAATCGCGAACCAAGCCTCCTTTTGGCCGTTTAAAAGCGAGGATCCTCATCGGAGGCATGAATCATGTATGCGTTCCGCCCCGGTAAGGCGGTCAAGTATCGCCAGCAGGCTGAGATGATCCGCATCCTTGCAGAGCAGGTCTCACTCCTTGAAGCCAAGTTCCACCTGTTCGAGGCGGCCCAGCACTTGGAAGAGTTCGCGGTAGACGAAGGATCGCCAATAGGCTGCGATGATCAGATAACGTCCAGTGTCGAACCGCAACCCAGCGACTTCTCAGGGAGTGTGTAGACACCCGGGCGCTCAGATCACCGCGATGATGTTGAACTTCAATGGGAAAGTCTGGAGGCCGTCGGAGAGGCGGCTGTCCGTGCGGAACCGGCACAGGCGAAGTTTGGGCGAGCGCTTACCTAACGTCAGATGGGAGCGCATAAACGGAGCGATTAAGGAATTGTATGTGCCGTTTGACACGTGGGAAGCTCTGCAACGTGAGGGCGTCACCGCCCGAAAAGGCCGCGACCCGGATCAGATCCACACGCTCCCAGACATAGGACGCAAGATCGCGTAATTGATCCGTGGGGAACTCGCCCGTGTTATGCCTTCGCGGAAGCGACCGGATCAGGCTAGACCTGAGCTTGCGCGTGTCGATGGGATCTCCAATACAATTGCTTGATCCAAGCTGTCACCAGCACTCGCCCCTGCGCTGCTCGCCGGTGAGCCACAGCAACCGCCCTAATACTCCGGGATAAGGAACTGACAGACCAGGTGAGAATTTCCTAAAGCGGTATTCATGATGCCCTGGGCCCATCATTCGCAGGGCGCTTTGGTAGACAAGCATGCTGTGGGTCATTCTTCTCCTTGGTGCCGCCGGACTGGGAGGCGGCTACGCGGCCGAACGGGCCAGCATTCCCAAGCTCCAGTATCGTCCGGGCACACCCAATGAGATCGTCGAAACCTGCCGACAGGCGGCCATTGCGGCGGCTCGCACCCATGCAAGCGAGGTGGACGCGGAGTTGATCCGGGTTGATGCGACCAGCGCCGGTGAAATGCGGCGAACCCGAAGCGGCCAGCGGGCACCGGTGGAAGTGGGGGTCGTCTACTCGCGGGCAGGTGGACGCGAAGCCCGCCAGGGTGTCGTCGACTGTCGTGTGGACCGCCGCGGGCAGGCGACTATTGCGGATCTTGCAGGCGCAGCACGCTAGGCAGTTCCTGCGTTCGGGCAACCGGTGCCCCCTGACGGCGGGTTGGCTCAGACGACCTCATGGCTGGGCGTGGCGTGGGGCTCGCCCGCACAACCTGTTGCTGCGCACGCGCCGTGCTCGTCCTCGGAACCGATCCAGTCGCTGCCGGTGCTGCAGGACGCAAACTCGGGCGACGAGCCACAGGTGATGCATCAGCCGCAGCACGGTGCTGCGGCTGGGCTTTGGTCTCGGCGCTTGGCGCAGGGCCGGCGGGTTTGGCGGTGGCAGCTTCCTGCTTCAGCCGTGCGAGTTCAGCCTCGGCGGCATCGCGGGCCTTGAGAGCTTCGTCTCGTTCGGCACGCGCAGTGGCCGCTTCCGCCCGGGTCTTCACAAGCTCCTCGAACAGGTTGGTACGCACGCGGTTAAGCCGGGCGATCTCGTCCTCTGGCGATGCGACAGCGCTTGAGGCTGAGGCGATGCTAAGTCCCACAGCAACGACAACGGCACAGCCGGTGGAACACAGGATGTCTTTGGTCTGTGAACGTGACATCGGGACCTCCCAACAGCATTCATCACGGCACGATTCGACCGAGGGGCGATCCTGCGCCCCTGGCCAGCAGCCAGGTAGACCTACAGAAGAAGTAACCCTTACAAGCAAGCCGATCTTGTCAGTCATGACTTTGTCCCAAGGTCGGATTGGCAATGAGAATTCGTGCCACGAAGGGCGACAGTAGGCCCACTATGGCGTCGGTGTTACCGGTAGCCTCCGGGACGACCTCGTCACCAAGGCTTCAGTGGCGCCGCGCCCAGACTTCGGCACAGGTCTTATGGCACTTCTTCGGCCCGACAATCGACCAGATCACCCTCGGCTGCCCGGGAAGGTTTCTCCTTTGGCATTCCACCGAGGCGGTTCAATGTCCTGTCAAGTCTTTATCTTGGATGCACCCCCTCTAGCTTGACGGTTCAAGATTGACTTGCACGGGAACGGATGAATGGACGAATGGCTGCCGATGGAAACCGCGCCGAGGACCGAAGATGATGTCCTTCTCTGGGTCGGGCGTGTCGAGATCGGATACTTGAGCAGTGTCTCGGGCCGATCGCTGTCTCGGGATGAGCGCCACATCAACGAGCGCCCAAAGCGCCTGGAGCCCACGTATTGGATGCCTCATCCCAGCGCACCGGCCCGGAAAGTAGAGGCCGCTTAAGCTTATAGCCGTCATGACACACTCAACCCAAGCGCCCGGCTGGCCAGATACGAAAGCGTCTGCCCTGGTATGCTGCGACGAAGCTAGGACTCCGCTTCACATACCATCATGCCCTTGCCGCATGACAGACGCCAAGAAAAAGGGCAGCCATGCTGCCCTTTTGAGCTTGCCGATTGAATGGGCAAGTCGTATTTTTGCAGTGCAATATGACGACGGCGTCGTCATATCGCTGCCCTTCTTGGGCGTTTCCTCCCTAAACTTCGGGCCGCTGTTCAGCGGCCTTTTTTCTTAGGTGACTCGTTCTAACCAAGATCACAAGCAAGCCGCAACTAGACTTCCTGCTTAGGACGGTGATCCGTTCCCGCTGATGCGTGGCCACATATCAATCACAGCGCTCTCGTCGTGTCTGTCTGGAAGACGACAAAGTCACGAATTCGATCCCGTCATCTTTGACGAACAGGTCGTGGTTATCTCTGCGGCCCAAAGAGAGCTGCAATCAAGCCCTCACGTCGGCGGACTCCCTGACGCTCAAGTTAGACCACAAGCTCGTGATGTTCTGCGGCTGGTTCCTGGGCAATTGCAGCCGGGCTTTCAACCGGCCTCAACTCGACCCGGAAAGTCGTTCTGGCTTTATAGCGAACGTAGTTCTCGAAACCAGATCTGTCGCGGGGCTCGTAAGCAGGGATGACCTCACGCGTGACCTCCACCACGGGGAAACGCTCTTTTAGGTGCTGTCACACTAGTTTTACGTGCGCCGGAGCTGGCAGGTAAAATCGTCCTGTTTCGCTCTCTAAGACGGGGTTTTGGGCAATTGATCTAAAAAGAACCCGGCCGCTTTTTCAAGCGCCGGGTCGAGCAATATGTATCTCGTAAGTCTTGGACCCATCTGCACAAGGGGAATGCGGGGATATTGATGGGTCCGCATGTTCGAATAATTCGGTCGTAGCCGACTGGTTCCCCAACCAGATAGATTTTTCCTCGGAAATCTTCGCTTTTAGTCTGCTTGGATGCTCAGGCTGGCAGCTGATATCTGCGTCTCCGGGCTCCACGGAGATGAGAGCGACATGCGGAGGTTCGTCGCTGATGCCGAGAGGCATCCTTCGAGCGGCACCGTCATATCTGGACGCTCCTAGCTGACGGTTTACCTAACCTCCTCAGCCGGGGCTTCTGTTTCTGGACTACTCCCGATGCCGAGGGTTGAGGGCTTCAGGAATGAAGACTCACTCCGGTTGCTCAGTTGAGCGTCCGCGAGAACAGCTTAGCTTACCCGGTGTGGCTCCGTAATTTTGCCTCTGCGGGTACCACGGCGCCATGGCCGAGATTTCCTGAGACCCGTCACGGCTAGGGCGCTTCCATTTACTGTTCCTGGCGACTAGAGCAAAGAGATATTGGGTAGGACTGCAGACTGTCTCTCTAGCCGGATCGCAATGATGGCGTCTGTGCGCCTAACTCTCATTTGGCATGTAGTGAATGACCATGAACCAAACCGATCAGCCGATCCTCGATCTAGCCAGTATCACCGCCGATATTGTTGCGTCGTACGTTGCGAACAATGCCGTCCATCGCGCCGATCTGCCGGCCGTGATCGCGTCCGTACACGCTGCGCTCCAGGGATTGGTTTCACCCAAGCAGACAGAACCTGCCCGGCCAGAGCCAGCCGTTTCGATCCGCAGGTCTGTCACGCCAGATTTCCTGATCAGCCTCGAGGACGGCAAGAGGTACAAAACCCTCAAGCGCCATCTTGGGAAGCTGGG
>NZ_JAGPUP010000452.1:0-16078 GCF_018069605.1 Microvirga sp. HBU67558
AGAACAAAGTGAGAACATGATCTCACCCACACCTGTCCACCACTCCCACGTCATCACCGGCCTTGTGCCGGTGATCTCGATCCGTAAGGCACGGCGCTTCACATGATCGGGATGGCCGGGACAGGCCCGGCCATGACGGGGAGGGTGTCAGGACGGACGGAGGGTGGCCGGGACAAGCCCGGCCATGACGCGAGGAGGTGGCCATGACGCGGTGGGTGGACGGGAACCGTTCTAGGCCTGCTCCAGCACCCGCCTGAGCAGATCCTTCGCGTAGACCTCGTCGGTCCGGCAGCCTTCTGCCAGCCAGGCTTGGCGGGCCTGCGCGAGCAGTTCACCGATCCTCGGCCCTTTCGGAATGCCGCCATCGACGAGGTCGCCCCCCCGCAAGGGGAAGACCGGCACGGGTTCCGCCCCGGTGCGGTAGCGTTCCAGTGCCTCGCGGCCGCCAGGATGCACGATCGGGAACGGCTCGCCGGCGGTCGCCGTCAGGACGGTGTCGAGGGCCGCGACGTCGTGATCCGCCGCCAGGCGGCGGATGGAAGCCGCGTCCAGGGGCAGGGCCCAGGTCTTCACAAGGCTCAGAAGCCGCGCATAGGCGACGAGCTTCCGGTGCTCGTCGTTGGAGAGACGCAGGCGCTCCCGCAGGCGGTCGGAATCCTCTTCGACCATCACCGCGAGCGCGGCCAGGCGCCAGACCGGGACGGGGTTTGCCGCGTCGGAGGCCGCCACCCGGCTGAAGCGGCCGAACTCGGCGGCGCCGCCCAGGAGCCACGGGAGGAAGCCGTGCTCCGCCAGGACGCCGATCGTGTCCTGCGCCCGCCGGGCGACCAGGAGCTTGAGCAGTTCGTGCCGGATCCGCTCCTTGGAGAGGATGTCCAGGCCCTGCCGCTCGGCACCCGCGGCGGCGAGACCCTCCGGGTCCGGATCGGCCTGCGCGTATTCCGCATGGAAGCGGAAGAAGCGCATGATCCTCAGATAATCCTCGCGGATGCGGGTGTGGGGATCACCGATGAACCGGACCCGCCGGGCCGCCAGATCGGACACGCCGTCCGTGTAGTCGTGGAGCCGCCCGTCGAGGCCGAGCGAGAGCGCGTTGATGGTGAAGTCGCGGCGCCTGGCATCGAGCACGAAATCGCGTCCGAAATGCACGACCGCGTGGCGCCCGTCGGTTTCCACATCCTCGCGCAGAGTCGTGATCTCGTAAGGCTCGCCGGCGACGATCACGGTGATCGTGCCGTGCTCGATCCCGGTCGGCACCGCTTTGAACCCGGCATCCTTCGCGCGCTCGACGATGGCTTCGGGCAGCATGGTCGTGGCGCAGTCCACTTCCGTCACGGGCCGCCCGAGAAGGGCATTGCGCACGGCCCCGCCGACGATGCGGGTCTCCTCGGTGCCGTCATTGAAGACTTCCAGGAGACGGCGCAGGGGTGGGCGCTCAAGAAGGCTCAGCAGGGCCTGTCGATCGAGGGTTTCCATCACTCGAAATGTCCTGGGACGACCCGTCCGTTCTCGACGTGGGTCGGCACATAGGTGCCCGTCTCGCGTTCGGCCAGCAGGCCGGTCGCAACCAGCGAGGCGATCACGAAGCTCAAGCCCGCGATGGCGAGCCAGAGAGACTGGTCGCTCCAGTGCGACCAGATGAGCGGATTGCGGCGGCGGACGACGAGGTAGACGCCGAAGAGAACGAAGGGCAGGAGGAACAGAACCAAGCCCTGGACAACCGCCCGCGTCATGAACCGTAGAGCCTCTCATACAGATTGCGGATGATGCCCGCCGTCACGCCCCAGATGTAGCGTCCCTCGTAGGGCATTGCATAGTAGCGCCGCACCCTCCCCTTCCATTCGCGGGAATGGAGCTCGTGGCGGGCGGGATCCATGAGGAAGCCGAGCGGCACCTCGAAGGTATCGGCCACCTCGTCGTGATTGAGGTTGAGGCTGTAGGAGGGGGAGACCCGCGCCACCACGGGCATGACGAGATAGTTGGTGGTGGACAGGTAGGCGTCCAGGTAGCCGAGCGGGCTGATGAAGCGGCTGTCGAGGCCGATCTCCTCCATGGCCTCGCGGCAGGCCGCCGCAAGGACCGACGCGTCCTCGGGGTCGACCCGCCCGCCCGGAAAGGCGATCTGCCCGGAATGCTGCCGCAGCTGCGCCGAGCGCTCGGTCAGGAGGAGCATCGGCTCCGCGCGCATGACGACCGGGACGAGGACCGCGGCAGGCTTCGGGGTCAGGGGGTGGGCCAGGGGCACGTTGTCGAGGCTGTGGTCGCCGCGCGGATTGGCGAGCGCCTCCTCGGGATGCGGCGGCTCGGCCCGCAGGCGCTCGGCCGCCAGCGTCAGGAAGTCCGGCGCGTCGTGGGGAGCAAGCCGCATCAGGAGGCATCCAGAGCGCTGAGGGGAGCGATGGGGAAGAACATGCCATTGGCCATGACACCGAAGGTGGCAACGTCCGCCACATCCCGTTCTTCGCCCATGGCGACCAGATCCAGCGCCAGGGAGCGCGTCACCCGCGCCCACAGATCCCCTCGGATCTTCACGTAAGGTTTGACTCCGCCGTTGGCGTCCTGCTCGAAGCGCAGGGGATGCTCGGGCCCGACCTGCACGAGATCGTCCACATTGGTCCGGAATGCGATCTGGCGGCTTTCCCCATCGCCGTCCACGGCCATCTCGACGGCGAGGAACGGCGCATCTTCAACGGTGATGCCGACCCGTTCGACCGGCGTGACGAGCACGTAGCGCTCCGGATCCTTGCGCAGCACCGTCGAGAACAGCCTCACGAGAGCGGGGCGGTTGATGGGCGTGCCCATGTAGTGCCACGTCCCGTCGGCCGCGATGCGCATATCGATCTCGCCGCAATAGGCCGGGTTCCAGCGCTCGACCGGCGGTGGTCCCTTGCGCGTGCCATCGGAGCCCAGAGCCTCTGTCAGGCGGGCCAGGGCATTCCCGGGAGCGGAGGCGGAGGGATCGATCATGACGCAAGCGTGAACAGGATTTTGAACTTTATGGATCGACGAACGGCCGCCGATTGTTACTTCTTAGTGCATCGTGCGGAAAAGTGGACCCGGTTTTCCGCATCAACGATGCACACATCAATGACGAAGCATCGGATCCGATCCCAAAAGTGGGTCCACTTTTGGGTCCGATGCTTAAGAGCATAGAGCCCCCGGCTGTCTCGTCCACTCCATCCCGTTCCTTGCTGCGGCGCAACGACCCTTGCATCTCGACGCGGATCGAAGGCAGACTACCTACCGGGGGCAATTGCGATCGAGAGAGTGACCTCATGACGGCCAGCATTGCTCAGGCGCCTACCGCATTGGACGACGCGATCATCCGCAACGCGGAGGCGACCCTCGAGACTGTCGGTCGGGCCCGCGAGGCCATCCACACGGTCATCTTCGGCCAGGAAGACGTGGTCGATCTCACCCTCATCACGCTTCTCGCGGGCGGCCACGGCCTGCTCGTGGGCGTTCCCGGCCTCGCCAAGACGAAGCTGGTGGAGACGCTCGGCACCGTGCTCGGGCTCGACGCCCGCCGCATCCAGTTCACCCCGGACCTGATGCCCTCCGACATTCTCGGGTCCGAGATCCTCGACGAGGGCGCCGACCGGCGCCGCTCCTTCCGCTTCGTCAAGGGTCCTGTCTTCGCGCAGCTCCTGATGGCCGACGAGATCAACCGCGCGAGCCCGCGCACCCAGTCGGCCCTGCTCCAGGCCATGCAGGAGCATCACGTCTCCGTGGGCGGCGAGCGGCATGACCTTCCGCAGCCCTTCCATGTGCTGGCCACGCAGAACCCGATCGAGCAGGAAGGCACCTATCCCCTGCCTGAAGCCCAGCTCGACCGCTTCCTGCTCGAGATCGACGTCGGCTATCCGACGCGCGAGGCCGAGCGGCGCATCCTGATCGAGACCACGGGCGCCGACGAGCACAAGCCGCAGGCGGTCATGAACGCCGAGGCCCTCATGAACGCGCAGCGCCTCGTCCGCCGCCTGCCGGTCGGCGAGAGCGTGGTCGAGGCGATCCTCGACCTCGTCCGGTCGGCGCGTCCCGAGGGCAACGGCATCGAGGGCGTGACCGACAGGATCCTCTGGGGACCCGGTCCCCGCGCCAGCCAGGCCCTGATGCTGGCGGTGCGCGCCCGCGCGTTGATCGAGGGCCGGGTCGCCCCGTCCATCGCCGACGTGGTGGCGCTCGCCGAGCCGGTGCTCAAGCACCGCATGGCCCTGACCTTCTCGGCCCGGGCGGATGGAGAAACCATCAAGAGCATCGTCGGCCGGCTCACGTCGCGGCTGGCAGGCTAGGAACCCCGTCATGGCCCGTGTCCGGGTCCTCCCCGAAAGCGCCCGCTCGCCGGGCCGCCGCGAAACGGAGAGCGCTCTCTCCCTCGCAGACCGCATGCCGCACCTCGTGCTCGAGTCCCGGCGGGTCGCCGCCAACCTGGCCCACGGCATCCACGGCCGCCGGCGCGCCGGCACCGGCGAAACCTTCTGGCAGTTCCGGCCCTTCGTGGCCGGCGAGGCGGCGCAGCGCGTCGACTGGCGCCGCTCGGCCCGCGACGACCGCCTCTATGTGCGCGAGCGCGAATGGGAGACCGCCCAGACCGTCTGGTTCTGGATCGACCGCTCCGCCTCCATGGGCTACGTCTCGGAGCTGGCGCAGGCGCCCAAGATCGAGCGCGCCATCGTGCTGGGCCTCGCGCTCGCCGATACCTTCGTCGAGGCCGGCGAGCGGGTCGGCATGCTCGGCCTCATGCCGCCGCGGGCAACCCGGCGCATCGCCGAGACCATGGCCCAGACGTTGGTGACGGACCGATTTTCCCTGGAGGAGGACCTGCCCCCGCAGGCTCCCGTGGCGCCGCAGCACGAAGCCGTTCTGATCAGCGATTTCCTGTCGCCCCTGCACGACGTCACCGCCATGGTCGAAGGCATCTCGTCGCGCGGGGCGCGCGGTCATCTCGTGATGATCGTTGATCCCGTCGAGGAGACCTTTCCGTTCCAGGGGCAGGCCGTCCTGCACGATCTCGAGGACGGGCTGTCGCTGCGGATCGGCGATGCGGTCTCCTGGGGCCGAGCCTATCGCCTGCGGATCGAGGAGCACCGGGAAGCGCTTCAGCAACTGGCCCGCCGCCGCGGCTGGACACTGACCATCCACCGCACCGACCGCCCGGCCAGCGAAGCCGCGCTCCGCATCATGACGCTCGTGTCGACGGCGCGCGGCACCGGGCCCGGAGGGCGCTGAGCGATGCTGGGCCTCCCCCTCACCTTCGCGGTTCCGCTCGTCCTGACGGCGCTCGCGGCCCTGCCGGCGATCTGGCTGCTCCTGCGCATCACACCGCCGCAACCGCGGCGGGTCGACTTCCCGCCCCTCAAGATTCTCGCGGATCTGCGGCCCGAGCAGGAGATGCCGGCGCGCACGCCCTGGTGGCTCCTTCTGCTGCGGCTGCTGCTCGCCGCCTTCCTGATCCTGGCGGCCGCGGGCCCGATCTGGAACCCGCTCGCGGAGGACGACAACCGCTCGCCGCTCCTGATCGTGCTCGACAACGGCTTTGCCGCCGCGCACGACTGGCGCGAGCGCATGAACCTCGCGGCGGAGCGCATCGAGGCGGCAGGCCGCGACGGGCGCACGGTCGCGCTCGTGGCGACCGCCGAGGCTCCCGCGGCCATCGAGCTGGCGAGCCCGGCCACCGCCCTGGAACGACTGCGCTCCCTCAAGCCCCTGCCGCATCTCCAGGACCGCCAGGCCCAGCTCGATTCCATCAGGCGTTTCATGGAATCCACGCCCGAGGCCAACATCGTCTGGATCAGCGACGGGGTGGCGGGCGTTGACGGACAGGGCTTCATCGACGGTTTGGCCAAGATGGCGAACGGGCAGCGGATCACCGTTCTGAAAGCGGAGCGCGCTCCGGCCCTGGCCGTTGCCGGCGCAGAGAATGCCAGCGGCCAGCTCAATGTCAGGCTCGTGCGTCCCGAGCCGAACGGACGCGATGCCGGCACCGTGCGCGCCCTCGACCTGAAGAGCCTGCCGCTTGCGGACATGCGCTTCTCCTTCGATCCGAACGCCACCGAGACCAACGTCGCGTTCGATCTGCCCACCGAAATCCGCAACGCCATCGCGCGCATCGAAATCCTCGGCGAAGGCTCGGCCGGCGCCGTGCATCTCCTCGACGAGCGCGGCAAGCGCCGCCGTGTCGGCCTCGTGTTCGGCGGCACCTCCGATCAGGCCCAGCCCCTGCTCTCGCCGCTCTACTACATCGAGCGCGCGCTCGCGCCCTATTCGGAGATCCGCAACGGACGCGGCGCGGTGGCCGACGCGGTGAACCAGCTCATCGACGAGCAGGTATCCGTTCTCGTGCTGGCCGATGTGGGCGGGCTCGACCGGGAGACCCTGGGCCGGGTCACGGCCTTCGTCGAGAAGGGCGGGATGCTCCTGCGCTTCGCCGGCTCCCGCCTGGCGGCCGGCAACGACGAGCTCGTGCCGGTGCGCCTGCGCCGGGGCGGGCGCAGCCTCGGCGGCACCCTGTCCTGGGACACGCCCAAGACCTTCGCGCCCTTTACCCGAGAAAGCCCCTATTTCGGCCTGACCGTGCCGGAGGAGATCGGCATCCGACGCCAGATCCTCGCGGAACCGGACGGCGACCTGCCGGCGAAGACCTGGGCGTCGCTCGTCGACGGCACGCCCATCGTGACGGCGGACAAGCGCGGCGACGGCATGATCGTGCTCTTTCACGTGACGGCCGACACCACCTGGTCGAACCTGCCCCTGTCGGGCCTCTTCGTCGACATGCTGCGCCGGACCACGGCGCTCGCGGGGGCGCCGAGCGATGCCAACGCGGAGGCGCGCAATGCGGAGAACGACACGGTGGCCCCACGACTGACCCTCGACGGCTACGGCATCTACACGTCGCCCCCGGCCAACGCTCGCGCCGTGGCACGCAACTACGCCGAGCGCGCGACCGGAGAGCATCCGCCGGGCTTCTACGGGCCGGTGGATTCGAGTCTCGCGGTGAACGCGCTCCTGCAGGGCGACCGTCTCGCGCCTCTCGACTACGCTCCCCTCAACGCCCGGGTCGCCCCGCTCGCCGGGGCGCAGACCATCGATCTGCGCATGCCGCTCTTCATGCTCGCCCTGGTGCTCCTGCTGATCGACACCCTCGCGTCGCTCTGGCTCGGGGGCCATCTGTCGAACGTCGCCTCGCGTCTGCGCCGGGCCGGCGCCGCGGCCGCCATCGTGCTCGGCGCGTCCCTTCTCCTCAACCCGGCCTCGGACGCGAGCGCGCAGGAGCGCCGCTCCGCCATGTCGATGGAGAGCGCCAGCCCCGCCCTCGTGACGCGGCTCGCCTATGTGGTCACGGGCGATTCCCAGGTCGATGAAACGAGCAAGGCGGGCCTGACCGGGCTGACGCAGGTGCTGAGTCAGCGGACCGCCCTGTCGCCCGGAGAGCCCATCGGGATCGATCTCTCGCGGGACGAAGTGGCGTTCTATCCACTGATCTACTGGCCCGTCGTGGCGTCGCGGCCCATGCCGTCCGAAGCGGCGATCCGGCGCCTCGATGCCTTCATGAAGGGCGGCGGCACCGTGATCTTCGACACCCGCGACGCCTTCGGCAACCGTCCGGACGGCGCCCCCACGGCCGAGGGGCAGTATCTGCGCCGGATGCTGGCGAGCCTCGACATCCCGGAGCTCGAGCCGGTGCCCGCCGACCACGTGCTGACCAAGACCTTCTACATCCTGGACACCTTCCCGGGCCGCTACGCCACCGGGCAGACCTGGGTCGAGGCCCTGCCGCCCGCGCCCGAAGGCGAGGCGAGCCGCCCGGCCCGCTCCGGCGACGGTGTCTCGCCGATCATCATCACGTCCAACGATCTCGCGGCCGCCTGGGCGGTCGGGGCCAGGGGCGAATTCATCTACCCGATCGTGGGCAGCGACCAGCGCCAGCGGGAATTCTCGTACCGCAGCGGCGTCAACATCGTCATGTACGCGCTGACCGGCAACTACAAGGCCGACCAGGTGCACGTGCCGGCCCTGCTCGAACGCCTCGGGCAGTAAGAGGGAACCAGCTTGCTCTCGATCAGCTTCTCCCCGCTCATCCCGGCCTACGGCCTCTGGGCCCTCGGCGCGGTCGTCGCGCTGCTCGCGGTCCTCGCGCTGGTCTCCCGTGGACCCGTGGCGATCCTCCGGGCCGTCGCCCTCGGACTCGTGCTCCTGGCGCTCGCCAACCCGGCGCTCGTGCAGGAGGATCGGGAGAAGGTGAAGGACATCGTGGCGGTCGTGGTCGACCGCTCCACCTCGCAGACCCTGGGCGACCGTCCGGCCATGACCGATCAGGTGCGGGCCGAGCTGGAGCGGCGCTTCGGCTCCCTGGCCGACGTGGACCCGCGCTTCATCGAGGCGGATGACGGCAGCGGCGACGACGGCACGCGCCTGTTCGCCGCCCTCTCCAACGGGTTGGCCGACGTGCCGCCGGACCGGCTCGCCGGCGTCGTCTTCGTCACCGACGGCGTGGTGCACGACATCCCGTCCTCCGTGGAGGGTCTCGGCTTCCGGGCGCCTCTTCACGCGCTCATCACCGGTCGCCCCGACGAGCGCGACCGGCAGATCAAGCTCCTGGAGGCACCCCGGTTCGGCATCGTCGGCAAGGACCAGACGATCCGCGCACAGATCATGGAGCGCGGCGGCACCGGCTCGGCGCTCGTCACCGTTCGCCGCGACGGACAGGTTCTCACCCGCCTGCAGGTGCGGGCCGACACGCCCTTCTCCCTCGATGTACGCATCGAGCATGGCGGCACCAACGTGGTCGAGCTCGAAGTGGAAGGCCTGCCCAACGAGCTGACGCAGGCCAACAACCGGGCGGTGATTCCCATCGAGGGCATCCGCGAGAAGCTGCGCGTGCTGCTGGTCTCCGGCGAGCCGCATGCGGGCGAGCGCACCTGGCGCAATCTCCTGAAATCCGACGCCAATGTGGATCTCGTCCACTTCACGATCCTTCGCCCGCCGGAGAAGCAGGACGGCACGCCGATCAACGAGCTCTCGCTGATCGCCTTCCCGACCCGCGAGCTGTTCCAGCAGAAGATCAAGGAATTCGACCTGATCATCTTCGACCGCTACGCCAACCAGAGCATCCTGCCGTCGAGCTATTTCGAGAACATCGTGCGCTATGTGCGCGAGGGCGGGGCGATCCTGGTGGCGGCGGGCCCCGAATTCGCGAGCTACGGCAGCCTCGCGCAGACCCGGCTCGCGCCGATCATCCCGGGCCAGCCCAACGGCAGCATCGTCGAGCAGCCCTACAAGGCGCAGATCACCGATACGGGCGACCGTCACCCCGTCACCCGCGACCTTCCGGGCTCGGAGCAGTCGCCGCCGGCCTGGGGCGAGTGGCTGCGGATCATCGGCTCGCAGGTGCAGTCGGGCGATACGCTCATGTCGGGAGCGAACGACCTGCCGCTCCTCGTCCTGCGCCGGGAGGACAAAGGCCGCGTCGCGCTGCTGCTCTCGGACCATGCCTGGCTCTGGGCCCGCGGCTATCAGGACGGCGGCCCGCATCTCGATCTCCTGCGCCGCCTCGCCCATTGGCTCATGAAGGAGCCGGCTCTCGAGGAGGAGGCCCTGCGGGCGAGCGCGCAGGGCCGCGACATCCGGGTCGAGCGCCAGACCATGGCGGAAACCGCCGACCCGGTGACCATCGTGGCGCCGAGCGGCCAGGAGAGCAGCGTCCCGCTCACCGAGTCGCGCCCCGGTCTCTTCACGGCCCAGGTGGCGAGCCGCGAGCTCGGCCTGCACACGGTCCGCTCGGGCGATCTCATCACCTTCGTCAGCATCGGCCCGGCCAATCCGCGCGAGCTCATGGACGTGTTCAGCAACACGGAGGCGCTGAGCGCGATCGCCGAGGCGACCGGCGGATCGGTCCGCCGCGTCGCGATGGCGGGCGATCAGAGCATCACGGTGCCGCGCGTTCTCGCGGTGCATTCGGGCACACGCTTCTCCGGCGGCGACTGGATCGGAATCAAGCCGAGCGACAGCGCCATCGTGCGCGGGGTGTCCGTGTTCCCGATGGCGCTCGGCTTCGTGGGCCTCGTGCTCCTGATCGGCTCGACCCTCGCGGCCTGGCTGATCGAGGGACGGCGCCGGGCGTAAGCGAGGCGGCAACCCGCTCCTGCGTCATCACCGGCCTTGTGCCAGTGATCTCGATTGTTTGAAACACCGCGCTTTTCTGCATTGGGATGGCCGGCACAAGGCCGGCCATGACGTCGAGTGGTGAACAACGGATGTTGACTACCCGTCCCCGTCAGGGAGCGGGCTCACCAAACCCCTGGCGCCGGCCATGGCGCCTTCGCCCAGCTCCAGGGCCAGGAAGCGGGCCGGATTGACCGGGCCCGGAAGCTGCAGCTGCTGCGGCGGGATGCGCTTGAAGCCGAAGCGGCTGTAATAGGGCTCGTCGCCCACGAGCAGCACCAGGGTATGGCCCCCAGCCTTGGCGGCATCGAGGGAGCGGCGCATGAGGGCCGCCCCGATGCCGCGGCTCTCGAAGGCCGGCTCGACGGTGAGCGGGCCCAGCATCAGGGCCGGCACGTCGCCGGCCTTCACCGGGGTCATGCGCACCGAGCCGACCAGCAGCGTGCCGACCAGGGCCGTGAACGACAGGTCGAGCCGATGGGACGCCCCTTCCCTCAGGCGCGAGGCGGTGCGGGCGAAGCGGCCCGGGCCGAAGGCGCGCTCGTGCAGGCGCTCGATGGCCTCTGAATCGATGGGTTGCTCGGTGCGGATCTGGAGCGAGAGCTCGGTCATGGACGGACTCGGAGACGAGAAAGAGAACGAGAAGGCGGCGGAACTGAACGTCAGCCGTGTCGTCGTCGCGCAATCCGTGTGATGCTCATGGGGCTCGGCATTTCCTCAACGGTGCTAGCGCATTGTGCGGAAAAGTGGACCCGGTTTTCCGCGAAGAACGATGCGCTCTTCAAAGAGTGGAGCATCGGATGAGATTCCAAAAGTGGAATCCACTTTTGGGTCCGATGCTCTAGGCCATAGCAGCGCCGGGAACGCGGCGCAAACCCTCTCTCACCAGATGGCCGAGGGGGGCTGCCCGTCCAGGATCTCGGCCAAACGGCTGCGGGTCGCGGCGGTCGTTCCCTCGGGCAGTCGGTCGAGCGAGAAGAAGCCCGCCTCGGCGATCTCCCGGTCCGGCTGCTTGACCGACAGCACCGTGAACCGTCGGATGACGTAGACCAGCACGTGGTCGCGCCGGGAGATCCGGTTGTTGAAGAAGACACCGAACAGCCGGGGCGTTTCGTCCATGGCGATGCACGCTTCCTCCCGGAGTTCGCGGCCCAATGCCTCGAGGGCGGTCTCGCCGGTCTCGACGCCGCCTCCCGGCAGGTGCCAGCCGGGCACATAGGTGTGCCGGATGAGGAAGACCCGGTTCCGGTCGTCGAGGACCACGGCCCGGACGCCGAGCGTCATGCCCCGGGAGAAGCGCCAATAGGTATGGAGCGCCCGGGAGACGAGGCGCGCAGACCGGCGAGGCTGAGGATCGGACATCGAACCACCCCATCACGATAAGATTACCGGAGGATGAATGTAGTCATTCATCAATTGCATAGCTGTTCCGGCAATTTGGCGCGTGACCGGGATTAGACAAAGGTCTAAGACAGGGCCAACCAAAGGTGTTCCAATGTTTCTCGCCCTGATCCTGTCCCGTCTCAACCGTTCCGCCCGCTTCTCCTGGTCCCCGGCCCTCAACCTCGAGGACCGCTCGATCTACTCGACCCTGATCCCGGGCGCCCAGTACTGAGTTCGAGGCCACCCCTCTGCTGACGCAGGGAGGCTTGGCAACCGCCCGGCTTCTTGTTTAGAATTCTTCTAAACAGGAGCAGGCATGAAGTCTCTGTCCCAATTGTCCGAGCGCGAGGTCATCGCGCTCGCCATCGGCAGCGAAGAGGAAGATTCGCGGATCTACCAGCATTTCGCGGATCGCCTCCGGGGTGATTTCCCCGCCTCGGCCGAGATCTTCGACGGCATGGCCGAGGAGGAGCGCGCCCATCGCAACGCCCTCTACGGCTTCTATCGTGACCGCTTCGGCGAGCACCTGCCGCCGATCCGCCGCGAGGACGTGCGCGGCTTCCTGAAGCGCCGTGCCGTGTGGTGGAGCCCCCATCTCGACCTCGACCGCGTGCGCCGCGAGGCGGAGGTCATGGAGCTGCAGGCGGCAAATTTCTACGAAAAGGCCGCCCGGCAGACCCTCGACGTGTCCGTGCGCGAGCTGTTCACGCGGCTCGCGGAGGTCGAGCGCGGCCACGAGCGCAAGGCCGGCGAGCTGCACGCCGCCCACCTGACCGACAGTGCCGAGGCCGCCGAGGAGCATGCCCGTCGCCGGCTCTTCGTGCTGCAATACGTGCAGCCGGGGCTGGCCGGGCTGATCGACGGCTCGGTCTCCACCCTCGCCCCCCTGTTCGCCGCCGCCTTCGCGACCCAGAACAACTGGGAGACCTTCCTGGTCGGGCTCGCGGCCTCGGTCGGCGCCGGCATCAGCATGGGCCTGACGGAAGCCCTCTCCGACGACGGCGAGATCACGGGCCGCGGCTCGCCCTGGCTGCGCGGCCTGGTCTGCGGCGTCATGACGGCGGCCGGCGGCCTCGGCCACACCCTGCCCTACCTGGTGCCGGATTCCTGGCCCAACGCCTTCCTCCTCGCCACCGGCATCGCGGCCCTCGTGGTGGCGGTCGAGCTCGTAGCGATCTCGTGGATCCGCACGCGGTTCATGGACACGCCGTTCTGGAGCGCGACCCTCCAGGTCGTCGTGGGGGGCGTTCTGGTGCTTCTCGCCGGGATCTTCATCGGCAGCGCTTGACGGGAGGGGTACCGCGCGCGAACTCTCGCTTCCCGACGCATCAATCCGGCCGCCATGTTCCGCATCGCTCACCTGACCGACCCCCATGTGGGTCCCCTGCCCCGGCCGCGTCTCAAGCAGCTTCTGAGCAAGCGCCTGACCGGCTGGTACAACTGGCACCGCAGCCGGCACGACCTCCATGACATGGAGCTCCTGGCAGAACTCGTCGCCGACATCCACGCGCAGAAGCCCGACCACATCACCTGCACGGGCGACACCTGCAACATCGGCCTGCCGGACGAATGGAAGACGTCCCGGGTCTTCCTCGAAAGCCTGGGCGACCCGTCCCGCGTGACCTTCGTGCCGGGCAACCACGACGCCTATGTGCGCGGCTCGCTCGAGGGCCTGCTGCGGGAGATCTCGCCCTGGACCCGCGGCGACGACGGCCGCGAAGGCGCGTTCCCCTACCTGCGCCGCTATGGGTCCATCGCCATGGTCGGCCTGTCCTCCGCCATCCCGACCCTGCCGTTCGTGGCGAGCGGACGGGTCGGATCGCGGCAGATGAAGGCCGTCGAGCAGATCCTCGGCGAGCTGGGGCGGGAACCGGGCTGCTTCCGGATCGTCCTGATCCACCACCCGCCCCATATCGGCGGCGCGGAGGCGGGCCGCAACCTCACGGATGCCTCCCGGTTCGAGAAGATGCTGTGCCGGGTCGGCGCGGAGCTCGTGCTGCACGGGCACAACCATGTGGGCTCACTCGCCCATCTCGACGGCCCGCGCGGCCCCATCCCGGTGATCGGCGCGCCCTCGGCCTCGGCGCGGGGCGGAACGCTGACCCACAAGGCGGGCTACCATCTCTTCACCATCGGCCGGGACGAGACCGGATTTCTCCTCATGGCCGAATTGCGGGGCCTGAAGCCCGACGGCACGGTCGGGGGGATGGGCATGCTCTCCCTCGCGCGCATTCGTCAGCCCGAGACGAAGTCTTGAGTAAACCTCCGAGGCCGCACCAAAGCATAAGGCCCAGCTGAAACGCCAAGGTTCGAAGAATAGACGCGTCTTCCACTGTCGCGCGAGTCATCTCTATTGGCGTTCAGCGTAGCCGTGGCCAAGCTTTGACAGCTGGACCGGAATTTATGCTGAACGGAACCTGACTTTCCTGGAACCGCTTAGATCGATTGCCGTTGAAGGGGTGCAGCAGCAACCCATGACCTCCGCGAGCCTGATGGGCTTTGCACGGTGTTCTGCGATCCCGGTAACAGGAGTTCACCCCATGAAGAAATACCTTCCCGTCGCAGCCTTGCTTGCATCCGTTTCGGCCGTCCCGGCCTCTGCCCAAATCATGGACAGCCAGACCTACCGCACGATGGCGGCTCAATCGGATGCTTTCGAGATCGCCTCGAGCCAGCTCGCCCTTGAGCGCTCGCGCAATCCGGCCGTGCGCCGCTACGCCCAGAACATGATCAAGGACCACAGCATGACCAGCCAGGCCCTGAATGGCGGCCGCCCGGTCTATTCCGCGTCCGGTGAGTTCATCGGCGGATCTCTGGGCGGCACCCTCGCGGGCGCCGGCATCGGCGCCCTCGTGGGCGGTCCGGTCGGCGCGGCGGTGGGCGCGGGCGTCGGCGCGACGGCCGGCGCGACCGCGGGTGCGGCGGCCAGCGGCGCTCCGGGCACAGCCGGCGGCACGGCGACGGGCGCTCTGACGGGTGCCGGCGTCGGCGCCCTGGTGGGTGGCCCGGTGGGTGCCGCGGTCGGCGCCGGCGTCGGCGCGACGACCGGTGCTGCGGCCGGCCGCGCGGCCGACGTGCAGGCGACGGGCTCGGTGACCCCGATCCGCCTCGGCGTGCCGCTCTCCCCTGAGAAGACCGCCATGCTGAACCAGCTCGCCTCGACCTCGGGCCCGCAGTTCGACCGCCTGTACGGCCAGGCTCAGCGCATGGGCCACCAGGAGGCCCTCGCCCTGCATTCGGGCTATGCCCAGGCCGGCAACGATCCAGGCCTGCGCCAGTTCGCAGCTTCGGTGGTTCCGCATATCGAGCACCACCTCGCGGATGCCCAGCGCCTCCCGGGCGCCACGGCCCGTCGCCGCTAAGCGGCTTCAGATCGAACGACCTTTGCGGCGGGCCCTTGGCCCGCCGTTTGCCTGTTCGCCCAAAGCCGTAGTTCAAACCTGTTCGCCACGGCTTGCGGTGCCCCTTCCAGGGTGTAGGAAGGGAAAAGCGGTCCGGCCTTCCGGATCCCTCGATCACTCCCGACATCCCGCGAGCTTCCATGGCCTACGTCATTCCCGCGCCTTCGACTCCCGCCCTCCCCGTGGCCGGCAGCGCCGACCTCTTCCCGGTCCGCCGGGTCTATTGCGTCGGCCGCAACTATGCGGCCCATGCGCGGGAAATGGGTGGCGATCCGACCCGCGAACCGCCCTTCTTCTTCATGAAACCGGCCGATGCCCTCCAGCCGGTCACGGAGGGCGAAACGGCAGACCATTCCTATCCCCCGAAGACCGGGAACTACCACTTCGAGATCGAGATGGTCGTGGCCCTGGCCAAGGGCGGGCGCGACATCCCCGTCGAGCAGGCCCTCGACCACGTCTTCGGCTATGCGGTCGGCCTCGACATGACCCGCCGCGACCTCCAGGACGAGGCCAAGCAGCTTCGCCGCCCCTGGGAACTCGGCAAGGCGGCCGATCATTCGGGCCCGGTCGGCCCGATCCATCCGGTCTCGCAGGTTGGACACCCGGCCGGCGGCACGATCTCCCTGTCCGTGGACGGAGCGACGAAGCAGACGGCGGACCTCTCCGACATGATCTGGTCGGTCGCCGAGCAGATCGCCTACCTGTCCTCCTATTTCGAGCTCGCCCCCGGGGACGTGATCTTCTCCGGCACGCCAGACGGAGTCGGCGCCGTAACCCAGGGACAGACCATGGTCGGCGCGGTCGAAGGCCTCGGCGAGATCCGGCTCCGGGTCGTGTGAGGGCCGAGCGCTCCCCCCCTTGCGTTTTGGTCGAGTTTGTCTGTTACTGCGTCACGGCGCGGCCCTCTCGGGGGCCGCGGGCACGTCAGGCCTCGGCGCGAAGCCGGGGCCCATAAATAAGGGAACGACTATGAATTTCGTTAAGTCCGTCGGCCTGGCTCTTCTCGGTTCCGCGCTTGCGATCGGCGGAGCGGCCGCCCAGCAGAAGACGGTAAAGATCGCAACCGAAGGCGCCTATGCCCCGTGGAACTTCACCGGCGCGGGCGGCAAGCTCGAAGGCTTCGAGATCGATCT
>NZ_JAGPUP010000453.1:0-16297 GCF_018069605.1 Microvirga sp. HBU67558
CCAGCCTTTTCAATAACGTCAGATGGCCAGTAAACGGTGGTCACGCTGATCTATTCCATCACGGAGGCTATAAGAATGTTTCAGGACACTCCGAGTCTAGGCAGCATCGGCTGCTGGCACGCACTCGGAAGCTCGCGAATGCGCAAAATGCAGAGAACTGTAGCCTTCCTTGTTTGTTTGGTGCCTTTGCTCGCACACGCGTCAGACCTAGGCGCAATCCTGCAAAAGGCCAGTCGGGTCTACTGCCGAAGTCAATCGTCCAGCGTCTTGGGCTGCTCCTGGGAGGCGGCTTGCCGAGCCCTGCGCTCCTCTTGCTCGGCCAACACGTCGAGATGCACGGCAGCGTCGAGAAGCTGCCTTTTCATGTCGCTTAACGAGATTTGCCGAGCCATGGTCCGGATGCTCTCGGCCTGCTGACGATACTCAGCTGCCATGTTCGGTCGGAGATGGAACACAGACTGGAACCTTGGGAACTATGGGTACTCGCAATAATGCTCATTAACGCCGAGCGGCTTGCTCACAATCCCATCCTGACGAACATCCGATCCTTCCGGTTCCTGGCTTCATGCGATTCTGTAGTGGTTAAACGATTCCCATATCTTCTCAATATTAATGGAGCCGATGTTGCCGCTATGGTCCCTATAAAGCTGAACCTCTGCAGCTAACGCTTTCTGCGGCTCAGATGACGCAGCGGAGATGAGGAAGTCGCGTTCAGTGTTCTTTTTGCGCTATTGTCTGAACTGAAAAGTCTCGCTTGTTTCCACAATTCGAAGTGTCCACCCCGTTTCCTTGTTCCTCAGGTCATGGACAAGTGTGGAGCCTTGGGGTCTTTGATGGGAGCGAAGACGATTTCACCAGCATCACACGCTACCCCTGCCGTATTCACGTCATCTAGCGACGTGTTCTGGGCCATCACGGCGCAAGGCAAATCCTGTATGTACGGACCTGCCAAGAACTTCTGGCCTGTTCCAAGCCGTAGATCTTGTCGTGTTCATCAACCATCCATTTGACAGTCTGCTGGCAACCGGGGGCGGCTCCGCCGACGGCTTTGAGGATGTCCTTAGGCGCATGCCTCTGAGGCAAATTTGCTCGGACATGCTCGGCAATTCATTTCGTTGCCTCTCGGACAAATGGAAGATTGGCTCGCCGCTTCTCCAATTCGGTTAAGCCTTGCACGTGGGAAATTGTCAGCGGAGTGCCAGAACGATAGCACTCATTGCCTCAATGCGCACTGCACGGACCTCCCCGCTGAGATTCCTAGTCGACGATAGGATTTTAAGCCAGTGCCGACTTAGAAGGAACCGCTAAGGTAGATGAGGTACCCACCGCGGAGCTTTTGAGGCAGATAACTCTAGAGGGAAACGGTGCTGCCTCCGAGGCATGTCATCGGAGCGGGAGACGCCGATTGAGGTTAGGACAGCTACATGAGAACTCAGTTAGAAGGGTGACCCTCGGTCCAGCAAAGGCATCTCTCACAGCCAGTTATCACTAGGACAGATGCATTTGCCGCCGCACACCACCTCTCCGTGCGTCTGAGACGCAGTTGCTCAATATCCAAGCCAGGATCAAAGGTGGGGAACGGTTCGTCCACTCATCATTTTCTCTAAACCTTACAAACCTTTTCAGAAAAATGTTGGCGGAGAGCGGGAGATTCTCCGCCAACATCAAGAAAACCTCTAGTTTGCAAGGGTTTTCGGCTGCCGTATCGTCTGGCTTTTGTACCAGACCTTTGTACCTTCGTCGAGCCCAGCAGGGCGCTGCTCACATTTGAAGTGGTTTTGCATGCGTCCTTGCCTAATAGTCGCTTTGGCCGAGCATCAGGGCACGCACCGCCGCATTACCCTAGCGAGCCGCTGTGAGAATGCCTTTGCATCAGCCGGGAGTTCACCGTCCAGGATCCGCGCCTCGTCCAGCAGCAGGTGAGCGGCGTCTTCGCGCAGAACCTGCTGATCCTCGCTCAGGTTGGCCAGGGCCACGACGAGGTCATGGCGCGGGTTGATCTCCAGAATGGGCTTGGCCGCGGACGTCAGCTGACCCGCTCGCGCGAGAAGCCGCTCCAGTTGCCGATCCATGCCTGTTTCTGATGCCACCAGACAGACGGCGCTCTCCGTCAGACGCTCGGAGGCGCGGACATCGGCCACGGCCTCGCCCAGGGTGGCCTTCACGGATTGGATGAAGCCCGTCATCGCCTCCGTGGCCGGTGCGCCCGCATTCTCCTGGGCCTCGAGCAGCGGGATCTGGGCCAGGTCGGCACCGCCCTGGGTCACCGACTTGAACGGCTTGCCCTCGTAATCGACACCGGCGGTGACCCAGAAGCTGTCAACCGGATCCGGCAACAGCAGCACCTCGATGCCGCGCGCCCGGAAGCCTTCGAGCTGCGGCGAGGCCTCGAGCCGGGCGAGATCCGTCCCCGTCACGTAGTAAATCGCAGCCTGGTTCTCCTTAAGCGAGCCGACATAATCCTTGAGCGAGCGCCACCCACCACCGGACGCGGTGGTCTTGAACCGGGCCAGGCCCAGCAAGGTCGAGCGTCGCTCGAAATCCTCGTAGAGCCCTTCCTTCAGCACCGGCCCGAAGGTCTCCCACACCTTGGTGTAGGCCTCCGCATCGTTCTGGGCGAGCTTCTCGAGCTCGCTCAAGATCCGGCTGGTCACGCCCTTCTTGATGGCGGCCAGAAGCGGGCTCTCCTGGATCATCTCGCGCGAGACGTTGAGCGGCAGGTCGGCCGAGTCGACGAGCCCGCGCACGAACCGCAGGTACCGCGGCAGGAGCTCGGCCTCGTCGGTGATGAAGACCCGCTTCACATAGAGCTTCATCCGTCCGTGGCGGTCGGGATCGAACAGGTCGAACGGCGTGGAGCCCGGCACGAAGGCCAGGGCGGTATATTCGTGGCGGCCCTCGGCCCGGAAATGCACCGTCAGCGCCGGCTCGTCGAACTGCCCGGCCACGCTGCGATAGAAGTCGGTGTAGTCCTCAGGTGTGATCTCGGAGCGCGGTTTCACCCACAGAGCTGCGCCGTCGCCGACCTCCTGCGGCTCCGCTCCAGGCTTCTCGACAAGGGAGATGGGCACCGGAACATGGCCGGACTGATCCTTGACGATGCGCTCGAGCCGGTAGCGCTCCGTGTAGGATGTTGCGTCCTCCATCAGGTGGAGGATCACCCGGGTGCCGCGGGCTGGGGCCTCGTCGACGGCCGCGGGAGCCACCGTGTAGGAGCCCTTGCCGTCGGACGACCAGATCGTGGCCTCGTCGCTGCCGGCCCGGCGTGAGACGACGTCGACCCGGTCGGCCACCATGAAGGCCGAGTAGAAGCCGACGCCGAACTGCCCGATGAGCTGAGCCCCTTCGCCGCCTTGAGCCGCCTGGATCCGGTCCATGAAAGCCTTGGTGCCCGAGCGCGCGATGGTGCCGAGCGCCTCGATCATCTCGTCCCGGCTCATGCCGATGCCGTTATCCTGGATTGTCAGGCGGCGGTTGTCGGCATCGATCAGCAGCGTGATCCGGGCCTTGGGATCATCGCCGAGCAGGGCAGGGTTGGCGATCGCCTCGTAGCGCAGCTTCTCGCAGGCATCGGCGGCGTTCGAGATCAGTTCACGCAGGAAGACGTCCTTGTCGGAGTAGACCGAGTGCACCATCAGGTGCAGCAGCTTGGCGACATCGGCCTCGAACGTGTGGTTCTCAGGGGCGGGCGTGGTGTCAGCAGTCGTCATGGCGTGAGATGAACCTTGTTGCTCCGGCGGGCGATGAGATGGCGGCGGACGGTCAAGATTTCAAGCCTGAAAGCCTTGGGTGAGTCCGGCTGCGCAGAAATCTAGCAGATGCCGCTTAGCGTGCCGACCGGAACCGCTCGAAGGCGGTGATCCTCTGGCTGAAGGGCTCGATCTCGCGCCGGTAAACCTCACGCCGGAGAAAGGCGAGTTCAGCCTCAAAGGCCTCCTCGCTGACCTCCACCCACCAAGCCTTCGGTCGGCCATCGGTGCCATCGTTCCAGCGGTACTTGCGCGCCTTCAGCACATCCTTCATGTCGAACGGACTGCCCTCGGCCCAGATGCGCACGAGCGCTTTATGCGCCGAGTTCAGCAGATGCTCGAAGGCGAACCCGGCCCCGGAGGGGAGGGGGGAGGCCAGCACCTCGAGCAGGGCATGGCAATCCTCGACCGCCCGGTGGCCCTGGTGGAACCAGCCGCATTGCGTCAGGAGGTACCCGAGCTTCGATCCTTCAAAGCCGAACCCGCTCCAGGCGATCTCGGAATGGGAGCAGGCCCACGCCTTGAGCTGGAAGTCCTTGGACAGGCGCTCACAGAAGGGCCGATCAAAGCGAGCGTTATGCGCGATGACCAACTCCGCCGGCGCGATGAACCTCTCCACTGCCTCGAGATCGAGCACCTGGCCGGCGACCATGTCAGGCGTGATCCCGGTCAGGCGAGTGATTTCAGGGCTGATCGGTACGCTCGGCCCACGCAGGGCATTAAACGTCCCAATCACATCACCGATCCGGCCTTCCTCATCATAGGTGAAGGCAACCATGCCGAGTTCAATGACCTCGTCTCTTGTGTGATCCAGACCTGTGGTTTCGGTGTCCAGGATGACGGCGATCTTCTCGCCGTGGAAAGAGGTGCGGGACACGACGATGGGGCGCGGTGTCAATCGGCGCAGAACGCGGTAGTCGCCTGTGGCCTCCAGCATCCGGGCGGCGGTCTCATAGTCAGGAGCCTTGAAGGACTCGCTGCGTTGCGTGGCCTTGATGACAATCTCATCGACGGGACTCGTCTTGATCGGACCCGGCGGTGCATCGTAGTCCAAGAAAAGGTCAGCCTGGCCTCGCATTCCCGCACCTTCTGCCCGCCAACAGGACAGGCCCCCGCGTCGGGCCCGGCGGGGCAGACTAGAGGGTGCGGGTCGCCAGATCGTTAATGCACAAGATAGGCGGGAGGGCGTACAAACTGTGGAGTGGTTGGTCTGTCTCGATCGTGGGGGCAGATCTGTTATACAAGGTTACAGCGGGAGTGCTTTGAACCCAGTCCGGATTTATGGTCCGACCCTTGTTTTCTGAAGCGCCTCATACGATTTCACGTGGTCCTAATGGTGAGCCTGGACCATGACAACTCATTTTCCCTTCGACAACACCTACGCGCGCCTGCCTGATCGGTTCTATGCGCGCATAGAACCCGAAGCCGTCACAGCTCCGAGACTCATCCGGCTGAACCGGGATCTCGCGTTACACCTCGGCCTCGACCCTGATCACCTCTCCAGCCCTGATGGAGTCGAGCTTTTGTCCGGCAACCGCGTTCCAGATGCGGCCGAGCCCATCGCCATGGCCTATGCCGGGCACCAGTTTGGGCAATTCGTGCCGCAACTCGGCGATGGCCGTGCCATCCTCCTCGGTGAAGTGGTCGACCAAAATGGCATCCGTCGGGACATTCAGCTCAAAGGCTCAGGTCCGACACCCTTCTCGCGCCGCGGTGATGGTCGGGCGGCACTGGGACCGGTCCTGCGTGAGTATCTCCTCAGCGAGGCCATGGCGGCGCTCGGCCTGCCGACAACGCGTGCGCTCGCCGCTGTGTTGACCGGAGAGACCGTTGTCCGGGAGACGCCACTTCCCGGTGCGGTTCTCACCCGGGTAGCATCGAGCCATATTCGGGTCGGCACGTTCCAGTTGTTTGCAGCCCGGCAGGATACGGAAGGGCTACGACTCCTCGCCGACTACGTCATCGGCCGACACTACCCGCACGCTGCCGAAAGCGATCGTCCCTACCGCGCGTTCCTCGACCAGGTGATCGCCGCCCAGGCAGACCTTATTGCCCGTTGGCTGCACATCGGCTTCATCCATGGAGTCATGAACACCGACAACATGTCCATCGCCGGCGAGACGATCGACTATGGCCCATGCGCCTTCATGGATGCCTACGATCCCGCGACAGTCTTCAGCTCCATCGACCGGCAGGGCCGCTACGCCTATGGCAACCAGCCGCGCATCGGCCTCTGGAATTTGACGCGGCTGGCCGAGACGCTTCTGCCGCTCCTGTCTGAGGACGAGGAGAAGGCCGTGGCTGAAGCGAGCGAGACGCTCGAAGCTTTCGCGGGCAAGTTCGAGGCGGCCTATCACGCGGGGCTCAGGCGCAAGCTCGGGCTGCTGACGGAGCGCGAGGAGGACCCGACGCTTGCCGGTGATCTCCTGAAGGCCATGGCCGAGAACCAGGCTGACTTCACCCTGACCTTCCGGCGGCTGAGCGATGCTGCCGCTGGTCCTGAGGGAGACGAGGCCGCCCGAAACCTCTTCATCAATCCGCTTGCTTATGATGCTTGGGCCACCCGCTGGCGCGAGCGGTTGAGCCAGGAGCCGCAAGACGCTGCAACCCGCCAAGCGGCCATGCGCGCGGCGAATCCAGCCTTTATCCCGCGCAATCATCGCGTGGAGGCGATGATACAAGCTGCAGTGGAGCAGGGCGACTTTGCTCCGTTCGAGGAGCTTCTGATGGTCCTCTCGCGTCCCTATGAGGACCAGCCAGCTTTCGCCCACTATTCCGAACCACCGGAACCACACCAGTGCGTCTATCGGACATTCTGCGGGACGTAACGCCAGACCGCCACCTCGATCGCTTCGCACCTGGGTCGTTCACCACATCTGGTGCCGCACCTCCAGCGTCAGACGTGGAACTCCCCTGGACATCGAAATCTCTCCGCGGCTTTTTGCCTCCGCCCAGTGACCATTCTGCATACTGGACGGAGGAACGGCGGGATGCGTGAGAATTCAGCTGACCGGGGCAGCCAAATGCCGGAACATATGTTGGCGTGCTTCGTCCTCCACCTCAGATTTGAAGCTGTGCTTCTCCTTCAGCGCGGAAGCGGCCTGAGCGGCCGGGCGAGCGCGGATCTCGTCAAAGAGAGGTTTGAGGTTCGGGAAGCCCCCGTTGGTGGTAAGCTTCCTCCCCCTGGAGCTGAACCTAGCGCATCGGACGGATCCATAAGGCCGCGTCAACCGATGCGCCGGTCAAGAGAGGGAGCCTCGGATGAATCCCAAAAGTGGTGTCCACTTCTCACGTCCGAGGCTCTAGGCTTCAATGGCGACGGTCCAGGGTTTCCCAGGCCGGAGGAACAGGACATCGGCCCGCCCTTTCCCATATGGCATCCGCGCATCTGGATTTCGCGCTGATCGCAGTTGCTCCCATTCATCAGTCATCGGTGGCGCAATATGCGGCTCTCCTGAGTGGGTGTATGCGTGCAGCGGAACGGTCTAGCTTATTTTATCTGGAGATTTGCGTATGGTGTTGGAACACCATACCTCGAACGCGTCGTGACAAAGGAAATTTGATCTGTCGATCAGTGAGCAGCTAACCATTCCCGCAGTTTCGTCCAGCGCCTCTTCATCTGCCCGCCTCTAACTGCAATCCCAACTGCTTTCTTCTGGCCCACTAGAACGACCAACCGCTTGCCGCGGGTGACGCCGGTGTAAAGCAGGTTGCGAGCCAGCATCGCGAAGTGCTGTGTTACGACCGGGATGATGACGGCGGGATATTCCGACCCCTGCGATTTGTGAATGGTGGTCGCATAAGCGGGGACGAGGGTGTCGAGCTCGCCAAATGGGTATGACACCTCCCAGCCATCAAAGGAAGCAATCAGCGCCCCTTCCTCATCGTCGATCCTGACTACCGTACCGAGATCGCCATTGAACACCTCCCGGTCGTAGTCGTTCTGGGTTTCCATCACCCGGTCACCGGGTGAGAAGCGCCAGCCAAACCGCTCCACCTTCGCAGACGAATTGGGATTGAGCACCTCCTGGAGCTGGATGTTGAGGTTGCGGGCACCCAGCACCCCCCGATTCATGGGGCAGAGCACCTGGATGTCCTTCATGGGATCGAGCCCGAAGCGATGTGGCATGCGGTCCTTGATCATCTGGATGATCTTCGGCACCCCTTCCTCGGGATCGTTGATTTCCACGAAGTAGAAATCGCTCTCTTCGCCCGCCCTGAGAGGCTCGAGCATCTGGCCCCTGTTAATGCGATGGGCGTTCACCACGATCCGGCTTTCTGCCGCCTGCCGGAACACCTCGGTAAGACGCGCCACTGGAATGCGCTCTGAGGCGATGATATCGGCCAGTACCTGTCCCGAGCCGACCGACGGCAACTGATCAACATCGCCCACCAGCAGCAGACCCGTCTGAGCTGGAATGGCCTTGGTGAGGGCGTTCATCAGCGGCACATCCACCATGGAGGTCTCGTCCACAACCAGCAGATCGCAGTCGAGCGGGTTCTCCTCATTGCGTGAGAAGCCCCCGTGCTTAGGATCGATCTCCAGGAGCCGGTGGATGGTCTTGGCTTCCAGCCCGGTCTGCTCGGTCATACGCTTGGCCGCCCGTCCTGTCGGCGCCGCCAGCGCCACCCTAACACGCTTGGCGACCAGCAAGCGCAGGATGGTGTCGAGCAAGGTCGTCTTGCCGACACCGGGACCGCCGGTCACCACCGCGACCTTGGCGCCGAGCACCAGCTTCAGTGCCTCACGCTGCGAGGCGGCCAGGGTTTTGCCCGTGCGGCCCTCGACCCAGGGAATGGCTTTGTCGAGGTCAATCTCGGGCCAAGGTGTTGGACCAGACGCTCGCTCGATCAAACGAGAGGCAATCGCCTGCTCGGCCAAGTACAGCCCTTTCAGGAAGAGGCAGGTCTCCTCACCAATGGTGTCCGAGACGATCTCGCCCTTGGACAGTTCCTCGACGATGGCGGTACGAATCAGGGCCTCATCCACTTCAAGGAGTCGCTCGGCCAGCCGGGTGAGAGCCTCGACCGGCAATGCGCAGTGCCCCTCATCCGCCGCCGTCTGGAGCGCGAACGAGATACCAGCCCGGATGCGCTGAGGGGCTGTCTTCTCCATTCCGAGCTTGGCTGCGATGGCATCCGCTGTCCGGAAGCCGATGCCGCGCACATCCTTCGCCAACCGGTACGGGTCCTCGGTCATGACCTGAATGGCCTCATAGCCGTAGGTCTTGAAGATGCGGACCGCCCGGGCGGTACCGACCCCGTGCGCATGAAGGAAGATCATGATCTCCCGCACGGCCTTCTGTTCGGCCCAGCCCGCCACGATGCGGGAGGCCCGCATCGGGCCGATGCCGGGCACCTCGGTCAGGCGCTCGGGGGCGGCCTCAATGATCTCGAAGGTGTCCACGCCAAAGGCTGCCACGATCCGCTTGGCCATGGCGGGTCCGATGCCGCGCATCTGACCCGAGGCCAGATACTTCTCGATGCCCTCTGCCCCGGTGGGCGGGGTGGTCTTCAGAACCTCGGCCCTGAACTGGAGCCCGTGCGTGCGGTCGCTGATCCAGAGCCCACTGGCTGTGACCCACTCCCCGGCCGACGCCGCCGGGGTGTGGCCCACAACTGTCACAAGGTCACGCTTGCCACGCGTATAAACTTTCAGGACAGCGAAGCCGTTCTCGGCATTGTGGAAGGTGATGCGCTCCACCGAACCCGCGAGTGTCTCGAGGGCAGGCCTCTGATCGGTTTGTGAGGGGCGCATCATTTGGTTCATGGTGACTGCCAGGGAAGGTTCCTCGGCTCTCCGACTGTATCGTTGGATGGCACCACTGACGAGGATGCTATCCCTATATTGTCATCGGATGTTCTTGGTTCGTTTCAAGGCTTTTTTGCGGCGACTCAGCTTGACACGACCGCGCGCAGGGACAATTCGCGAGTCCGGTTGTGATGCTAAGCTTGCAAGCGTCAATCCCGAGCATTCGCAGAGTTCTGCTCGGTTTCCACAGCCGACAAGGAAAGTGGTCAATCATCGGTTAGCGAAGCGATACTCAGGAGATGAGGGCGGATTTGGAGGTGAAGATGGACAACGGATCGGGGCGAGCGACCCGTGGCAATCTCCGATACCGAACTCCTGCGCCGGATCGAGCAAGATCTCCGTTCTATTTATGCCGAGGTGATCAGACAGCCTCTTCCACAGCGCACTCAGGCAACTTTCGCGCTCATTAATCAGGAGCAGAGGCTCCCTGAACAGTTGCCTCGTTCGCTGACGCTCTGAAGCGCGGCGCTGTTCGCAAGACCAACTTGCCCGTGGTTTCGCCTGACTCCAGAAATCGGTGAGCTTGAGCCACATTTTCCAATGCAAGAGAACGAACCTTTGGCACCCGAATGTCCCCCGCTTCTAACCAGGCGGTGAGATCGTTCACAGCCGCGTGCAACAGGTCGGCACGCGGAAAGAGGAACGACAAATTGAACGCCACGACACCTTTGTTCTCGCTTGTCATCGACAAAGGATTGAAGCGTGGCATCCTCAGCATTCCAAGGGCCGCCTTGAGGTAGTTGATGCGCCCACCCTGTTTGGGCAGAAAACTATGAAAGCCATAGACCAACAGCTTGCCTGTGGGCTTGAGATGCGCATAGCTTTGCGCCAAGGTTTCAGGGCCGTTCGCGTCAAAGATCAAGTCGTAGCCGTCAGGGCAGAGGCGCCTGGTTTCATCCCAAAGCAACTGAGTGGATTTGTCGATTACGGCGTCTGCGCCGAGCTGGCGCACATACTCGACCTTATGGCTTCGTCCCACCACGCCGGTTACGTGCAGATTGTGCAACTTGCAGAGTTGGATGAGCGCCGAGCCCACTCCGCCGCCGGCCGAATGCACGAGCACCCTCATGCCGGGCCGGATCACCACATTCTGGAGCAAGCCATGATACGCGGTCAGGTGGACGGCCAGGAAACCAGCCGCTGCCTCAAAGTCAAGAGCCTGAGGCTTAAGCCACACCAGATCTGCTGGGGCACAGACGTGCGTGGAATAGCCGTTGAAGAGAGTGACTCCAAACACCGGGTCGCCGGGCTTCACATGCTCGACCTCACGGCCAACGTCTTCCACCCAGCCTGAATATTCGAATCCGGGCGTGATCGGCCAGCCCACAAACCGACGCGCGGACTCGTACACGCCCCAACGAACACAGATGTCAGCATAGTTCACCCCCACTGCCTCGGTGCGGATCAAAACCTGTCCCTTGCCAGGTTCGGGCAAGGGATGTGTTTCGAGCTTCAGCTGCTCGTATCCGCCGGCTTTGCGAATAACCACTTTATGCATGGATCCTGAAGGCATCGCTGGTACGCCTCTAGCTTCGACCTGAAACGTCTGCACTGTCACTGAAGTCCCCTCTTATGAGCGCCGGCGTAAGGCCCCGACAATCGGCCCCATGGGCATGAGCGTGTCCATCCTCTCCAATGAAGGGGCATAGAGGCTGGAGACACTTCCATCCAAGAACAGGGCATTGGGACAACCTAGCTCGTCCCGGAACAAGCGAGCGAATGTGCTGAACGTGACTGGGTCTTCTGAAATCGCGAACACGACCGTGTCCTGGCCTTTCACGCCGACGCCATTCCGGATCTTGCGGGAGGTGCTTTGTTCTGAGAACTGAGGGTGGATCTTCCCGTCGATGACGAGCATTGGGCCCGATTGCGTCGCGAAATCGGGCCTGATTCTCCGCTTCAGATAGGTTCCGGTCTCAAGCACGCCGGCCTGACGGCCTTTGACATAAAAGATGCCGTTGGGCTTGAGGTGGAAGTTCCCAGGGCCGTTCCTTGTGTTGGCCGCCTTCAACTCCTTTCCATTCTCAACGTAAAGCCCTACGGGCGAGCGGTCCTCATGGTACATGCCTGCATTCATGGCGACAGCAAGGCGTGAACCCTCCGGCGTCCCTCTCAACCGATCGAACGAGCCAAGAACCTCCCCGTCCGGCCCACGCCAGAACAGTCTCACCTCGTATCGTTGCAGATCCACCGTGCAGACCACGAAGGTGCTGTCAGCATATTGGACTGGCCGACACGGATCGCTAGCGGCCTGAGCCACGGGTCGTCCGGCAGGCAGACCAAGGGACATGAGGGTCCCGGACACCAGGATGATTGCCCGGGAGAGCGAGCGGCCGAGATTGGAGCTGATAGCTATCATTTGCAGCTTAGGTCCTTTCAGCGGGCGAGATACCGTTCCCGAAGGTGAGTGCGGAAGACATCCGCCGAGAGCGGTCGTCCGGTTGCACCCATCAGAAGCTCATCGGTCGTCACCAAACTGCCCTTGGAATGGACATTTGAACGCAGCCATCCGCGAAGGGGTCCGAAATCCCCAGAGGTCAGCCCAGGAAGAATGCTGGAATCTGCATGGCAGGCAGCTTCGAAGAGTTGGGCTGCCGTCACGGCGCCAAGCGTGTAGGTCGGAAAATAGCCCCACGCGCCACCAGGCCAGTGGATATCCTGCAAGCATCCCAGGCTGTCATTAGGCACTGTGAGACCGAGAAGCTTTTTGACCTCCTCATTGAACGCTGAGGGCAGGTCGTCAATCTGAAGAACGCCGGCAATGAGCGCCTTCTCGAGTTTGTAGCGAACTAGGATGTGGGCCGGATAGGTGATCTCATCGGCATCCGCGCGGATGAAGCCCGGCTCCACTCTGGTTAGGATTCGGTGGAGGTTTTCCGGGTTCCAGGCTAGCCCCTCACCCTGGAAAGTCTCCCGTACGAGGGGAGCAAGATATGTGACGAACTCCCAGCTCCGGCAGGCCTGCATCTCGATGAGCAGCGATTGGCTCTCGTGCAGGCTCATGCCGCGCGCGAGCCCAACCGGCTGGCGATGCCAATCCTCGGGGCGGCCCTGCTCATAGAGCGCATGCCCGGTCTCATGGAGCACTCCCATGAGCGCGTTCATGAAGTTCGCCTCGTCGTACCGGGTGGTGATCCTGACATCACCCGTGGATCCACCGCAGAAGGGATGCAGGCTCACATCGAGCCGCCCCCGGTTGAAATCGAACCCAACGGCCTGCATCAACTGCTCGCCGATGCGTCGCTGATCGTCGACAGGGAAGGGGCCGTTGAGCGGCTGAATGGCAGGAAAGCCCTTCTGGCGCTCCTGTGCCTCCTGGATCAGGTCCGGCAGTTCGGCGCCGAGTTCGGCAAACAGGGGGTCAATGGCGGCTTGGCGGAGACCCGGGTCGTAACTATCGAGGAGAGCATCGTAGGGGGAAAGCCCCAACGCCTCGCCCTTGGCTTGGCCGATCTGCCGCTGGAGGGCGAGGACCTGGGACAGGTGCGGCAGAAGCAGGGCGAAATCGCCATTCTGCCGGGCTTCGGGCCACACCAATTCCGCCCGGGATACAGCCCTGGAGCTGGCCTCGACGAGATCGGCCGGAACCGCAGCCGCATGGAGGTAGACCCGCCGCATCTCGCGTAAGTTGGCGCGTTGCCAATCGTCGAGCTGATCGCTGTCTTGGCCTGCTTGGCCCAGGAGGTCGCCTGTATCGGGTGCGGTGAGAAGCTCATGAGCGATGCCCTTGAGCGTCGCGAGTTGGTTGGAGCGACTATCGGCGGCGCCCTCCGGCATCAGGGTCTCGGCATCCCATTGCAGAATGCCGACCGCATCCGCGATTGAGCTGATGCGGGCAAAGCGATCTTCCAGCGTCTTGTAGGTTTCCATGTGGGCGTGAACCCCGTTCTTGGGTTGAGGTGTGAACCCGCAGCCGTTCCCGATGATGCATCGGTTGAATTTGAGCCTGCCTCTGAGGCCCTGTCCTAGCCTTATCCCGGGTGCTTGTGGATCGGGTCGACCCAGTACACCTCCTCCGGCTGTTCCACCGGATCCACATCGGTGATGTTCACGACAACGGCTTCGTTGTCGCTGCGCACCAGAACGCATTCGAGGGGCTCATCCGGGCTGGCGTTGATCTCCTGATGGGGCACGAAGGGTGGCACATAGATGAAATCCCCTGGTCCGGCTTCTGCAACGAACTCCAGCCGCTCGCCCCAGCGCATGCGAGCCTTGCCCCGCACCACATAGATGACGCTCTCCAATTCGCCGTGGTGGTGCACCCCGGTTTTGGCATTCGGCTGGATCGAAACCGTGCCCGCCCAGATTTTCTGCGCGCCCACCCGGGCGTGATTGATGGCAGCTTGGCGAAACATGCCTGGGGTCTGGGCCGTGTTCGGATCGAGGCGGTCGCCCTTGATCACCTGGACGCCGTGGTGCTTCCAGTGCTCGTGCGGATCGTGGACGTTGTCGTGGCTGTGATCTGTCATGGCGCTCTCCGCGACGATATGGCATTTTGTCCTAGCCCTAGATCACGAGCAAGGAGACCGAGGATAAGACGGCGGGTTCAGGCCTTCGGTATGATGTTATTCGCAAAGAGAAGGCCCCGACTGCAGCAGTGCCTCGGCTCGACGAGTGAACCCTGGACCCCTATTTTAATGGGATGGCCGCTCCAGTGTTCCCCTCCAGCCGCTCCTTGCGTGAGCGGGTTGGTGCCTTCCGTCACCTTCCGTCTCTGTTCCGCCTGGTCTGGCAGGCCAGTCCCGCTCTTACAACAGCAAGTCTCGGGCTGCGACTGACGCGGTCAGTCCTGCCCATTCTGGTACTTTTTGTCGGTAAGCTCATCATCGATGAGGTTGTAGCCCAGACACAAATCCCCTCACCAGGGGGAGGCTTTAGCGATTGGTTCGGGAGCGGCCGACTTGATGCTCTCGGCGGGCTGCTCGTTTTGGAGCTGGTCCTCGCAATTGTGGCCGATCTTCTGGGGCGAGCTAGTTCCCTCGTCGACAGCCTCCTGTCCGAGCGCTACAGCAACTTTGCCAGTGTGCGCCTGATGGAGCACGCGACGACGCTGGACCTCGAGCAGTTCGAGAGCAGTGATCAGCAGGACCGATTGGAGCGGGCCCGCCGTCAGGTCACCGGGAGAACCACCCTCCTGACCCAGATCTTCGGCCAAGTCCAGGACGTGCTCACGGTCCTGTCGCTCGCTGCCGGACTGCTCGCCTATGCGCCTTGGCTCATCGTCCTAATCATCCTTGCGCTTTTGCCAGCCTTCGTCGGCGAGGTGCATTTCAACGCTCAGGGCTATCGGCTCAACTACTTCCGCACGCCGGAACGACGCCAACTCGATTACATCCGCTACCTGGGTTCAAGCGTCGAGACTGCGAAGGAAATCAAGCTCTTTGGTCTCAACTGTTTCCTGGTCGATCGATTTAGAGCCTTCGCAGATCGGATGTACGCGGACAACCAGCGGCTTGCGATCCGCAGGGCCGCATGGGGTACGCTCTTTGCCGCACTTGCGTCTTGCGCCTATTACCTGGCCTACGCTCTGATCGTGTGGCGAACTGTCCGGGGCGACTTTAGCATCGGTGACCTGACGTTCCTGTCCGGCTCTTTCCTGCGCCTGCGAGGGTTGCTTGAAGGATTGCTTCTTGGCTTTTCCCAGATCGCCGGGCAGGCGCTGTACCTGGAGGATCTGTTCTCCTTCTTCGATGTCCGTCCAAGCATCACGTCACCGCCAATTCCTCGACCATTCCCGCAGCCGCTGGTGTCGGGGATCGTGTTTGAAAATGTGGGCTTCCGGTATCCAGATTCCGATCGCTGGGCGGTCCGGCACCTGAGCTTAACGCTGACGGCTGGTGAGGTTGTGGCTCTGGTGGGGGAGAACGGGGCCGGCAAGACCACGGTCGTGAAGCTCCTTGCCCGGCTCTATGATCCGACAGAGGGACGGATCCTTCTCGATGGCCATGACCTGCGTGAATATGATCTGGCCGACCTGCGACGCCACGTCGGCGTCATCTTTCAGGACTTTGTGCGGTTTCACTTCACGGCGGGTGAGAACATCGGAGCAGGCCGCATTGAGGCCACCGATGATCGCAGTCGGATTCAGCAGGCGGCCGAGCGCAGTCTCGCCGATTGCATTATTCGACGCCTGCCTCAGGGCTATGACCAGCCGCTTGGCAAGCGGTTCCACGAGGGCGCGGACCTCTCCGGGGGCGAATGGCAGAAGATCGCGATCGCCCGGGCTTACATGCGGGATGCGGAGGTGCTCATCCTGGACGAGCCAACCGCCGCTCTCGACGCCCGCTCCGAGTATGAGGTTTTCCAGCGGTTTCGGGATCTTAGCGCGGGCAGAACCGCCATTCTCATCTCGCACCGCTTCTCGACCGTACGGATGGCCGACCGCATCCTCGTTCTCGAGAATGGGCAGGTTGCGGAGGCTGGCTCCCACGAAAAGCTTGTTGCATCAGGCGGGCGCTACGCCGAACTCTTCGAATTACAGGCTTCTGGTTATCGATGAAGGGATCATGGCACCATGAGATCTGGCTGGCCTCACGTGTTATTTTGCGCAGGCGCCGCCCTAAACCCTGTCGCCGCATCTCTGATTGGTAACCGCCGCGCTGACGCCGCAAGGTCTGCTGTGGATGCTCGACTGGGAGCAGGCGATAATGCAGCCTTGAGAGCAGCCAGCCTGGTCCTGACCCGTCAAACTGGTCCATTGGGAGGACAACTTTTTCGGGCATTTTGATCCTTGAGG